>CAYFQJ010000023.1:0-12933 GCA_964345205.1 uncultured Actinomyces sp.
CGTAGTGGGCCGCAACCGTCGAGGAGGGCTGCTTCTTCAAGTTCTTTGGGCACACCTTTGACGAACCCTGTAAAGATGAAGACGGCCAGTCCGGCGCCGAAGCCGAGATAGATGATCCACAACCCGAACGGGTTTCCTAAGTTCAGGTAGTCGGTGAACCACGACAGTGTGAACATCACCATCTGGAAGGGAACAACCAGCGAAAATATGAACGCAAAGTAGAGGACTTTGGCGTACTTATTGTCGACTCGCACAACCCAGTAGGCGGTCATTGATGTGCACAGAATAATCCAGAACGTGGCGCCGAGCGTGATGACGAGGGACCAGCCGAATGCGGCAAAGAGGTTGGTGCGGAAAACACCAAGCTGGTAGTTGCCGATCCCCACCCAAGAGTCTGCGTTTGGCAGGCTGAACGGGTACCGAGAAATATAGGTCTTCTTCTTAAAGGAGTTGATGATGACCAGAATGATCGGGTACATGTACGCGATCGAGATAATCGTGAACAGTACCGTCCACATCTTCGGGAATCTCACTTTAGTCATTCGACGTACTCCTTAGAACGCACGAACCGGTTTTGGATCAGCACGACAGCCGCAACAATGATCAGGAAGATGACGGCTTTCGCCTGCCCAACTCCTTCGAAGCCGGTCCTGCCATAGAAGGTATTGTAAATATTCAGCGCCATCATTTCGGACATTCTCCCGGGGGCGCCGTTGGTCAAAGCCAAGTTCTGGTCAAACATCTTGAAGCCGTTACTGAGTGTCAAGAAGGTACACACCGTAATCGACGGCATAACTAATGGGATGATGACCCGACGCAGAGTTTGCGTTGCCGAGGCTCCGTCGACTTTCGCTGCCTCAAGTACGTCTCCGGGGATGGATTGCAGTCCGGCGATGTAAATGACCATCATGTAACCGATCTGCTGCCAACAGGTGACGACGACGAGGGCAAAGAATGCGTAGCCGCTGTTGTAAACAACGTTCTTTGCCCAGGCCTGCAACACGCCGTTCAGCAGCAGCAACCAGATGTATCCGAGGACGATTCCGCCGATGAGGTTGGGCATGAAGAATACGGAGCGAAAGACGTTGCGACCGCGGAAGGACTTGACGAGCATGTAGGCCAGGAAAAACGCGATCACGTTGACGATGATGGTGACCAGGATTGCAAAGGCTGCCGTGTACCACAGGGAGTGAACGAATATCGAGTCACCCCAGACTTTGCCGTAGTTCGAGAAGCCGACCCACTTTGCGTCTACGACTGTTCTGAAGCTGGTGAAGGAAAGGTAGATACCGAGAACTAACGGGACGACGAAGCCAATCATAAAGGCCACAACTGTGGGGCCGGTGAATAGCCATCCCCACCGTTTTAGGGGTTTATTCATTTTGTTTTCCTCTGAAAAGATCCCGGAGCGCGACGCGAGTCGCGCTCCGGGATAACTATTTCATTATTTTGCTAACCAGTAGGCTAGCGATGGTGCTTCAATGATCACTCGTCGGTGTTGGCTTCATTCACGAGCTGTACTTCAGTGGCCCAGCCGTCGACGTAGGCGCTTTCAACAGCTGCCCAGTCACCGGTGCCCTGTGCGTAGGCGAGCAGTGCCTGCCCGACACCGTTCTTCCACTCTTCTGAAGGCATGAGGGTGAAGTACCATGCGACAGGTGACTTGCCAGCGTCGAAGTATTCGACATCAGCAAGGACCAGCGGGTTGGAGCTCTCGTACCCTTCGAAGGAGTCGAAGGGTGTAATGAAGCCCATCTCATTGGTGAATGAGTCGCGTCCGGTATCGGAAGTGATGACCCAGTTCAGGAAATCTTCGGAAGCCTTCTGGTCTTCTTCGGATACCTTGTTGTTGATGACCCAGTAGTTCTCGGAGCCAGTGGTCAGACCCTGGTTCTCTTCGCCTTCAGCGCCGATGTAGATGGGGAGCATTCCCAGTTCGTCGTCGCCCATTCCGGCGGCGGAGAGATCGGTGTAGGCCCAGGTGCCGTTCTGCAAGAACACAGCTTCACCAAGTGCGAATTCAGCTGTAGCGTCTTCCATTGTCTTGGAAGCCAGTGTCGTGGGGTCAGTGGTCGAGTTGTTGATATACAGGTCAAAGATGTCCTGGTAGTTCGACATGTAGGTACCCTCGATGGTTTCGGGCTGACCATCAAGGTCGGTCGTCACCAGTTCGTAGTACAGAGGCAGGTTGGCAAGGTGAGTCTTGAAACGCCAGTCAGAGGATGCATCGAAACCAGCTGAGGTGAATGCACCCTGTACGCCGAGTTCGTCCTTATCAGCCTGGATTCCTTCAGCAACCTTCTTCAGAGTTTCAAAGTTGTTGATTTCGTCGACCGACTTGACTGCTGCGTTAGGAAGCGCCATGTACTCGTCGAGCAGGGTTTTGTTGTAAATAATCCCGTAGGTCTCGATTACATAAGGAATGCCGTAAACCTCGGAGCCGTCCGCGTTGGTGAGGGCCATGTCCTTATCTTTAAGGTGCTTGTAGATCTCAGTGTCTTTAAGGTTGGCTGCGTAGTCCTTCCATGTGGCCAACCCGACAGGACCGTTCACCTGGAAGATGGTCGGGGCATCCGACTTGGCCATTTCTGAACGAAGAGTCTGCTCGTAGGTTCCGGATGCAGCGGTCTCAACCGAAACATCGATACCTGTCTCTTCGGTGTAAGCAGCAGCCAGAGCAACCCAGGCATCTGCCTGTTCGGGCTTGAAGTTCAGGAAGTAGACTGAGCCCTTACCGTCCTTGTCACCACTACTAGCTTTTTCGTCGGCTGAGCCACAAGCAGCCATCGAGCCCGCCAGCGCCAATGCGGCAGCTGTGCCCGCGAGCGTCTTGAAGATATTACGCTTTGTCATTGTCTTTGTTCTCCTCCATTGGATACAAATTGGGCAATTTTCGGTACTTTTGGAATGAAAATAGCGCCGAAGTGTCGGAAACGTTTCCGACGTCTCCTAATTCTCAAGTCTACGCCGGGCGTGAGCCGGGTCGCAACTTAGGTTGATAACAAAACAGTGACAAGTTTATATACGCAGGTCAGGGCGGGTTTAGTTCTGCCGGAAACACTTCGAAACACTACGGAACTAAAACCTAACCGGCTCCAATCTGCGGCTTCAGTTGGCTGGCGGCCGGGAAATTACTGTGTGCTTGGTCTCGGAATCGGCCTCATTTTGCGCCTCATTAGCATCTTTCGGATCCAACCAGGGCTTGAGGGTGCGGTTCAAGAGCGGAATTGTTGCATAGACCAGCAGTGCGACACCGCCCAGAGCTAGTGGAGGCAGCCAAAACGGTTGATAGATGGCGACAGCGATCGTCAGTGCCAGCAGACCAACGGTCACGACCAGCGCCGCAAATGCCCACGGGAGCTGTGAGAGTGGCATCAGCACCGCGTTCTTGAGGGTGTTGCGGTAGGTGTTCTCAAAACGAACCTGCAGGTAGAAAACGAAGGGGAAGATTAGGAGGTAAACCAGCGAACAAACGGTCTTGATCACGTTCAGTTCGGGTTCGGGAAGGAAGATCCACGAGCACACCAGCGCGATACCGAGGGGGCCGACGACTGCCCAGAGCGCCGTCGCGCGCCAGAAGTTCTCTTTGAAAGAGGTGAAGTACATGCGGGTGACGCCGCCGCCGCGTTCATCTTCGACTCGCCACATGGTCTCGTAGAGGGCAGCGAAGGAAGCGCCGGCAGTGACGATCGGCCATGCGGTAATGACGAAGTACATGTTCAGCATGACTATGTCTGCTAGCCGACCAAGCGCGATCCAAAACGGGTTATCAAGATTGAAGAGCCGACCGAACACAATTCCCTCATTCCAGCGGACGCCAGTTAGCCGCCTGGTTGTAATGTTACACGGCAAAAATCTGCCTTCAAACGGGCAAACTTCACCGAGGCCCGGGCTGTATCGCGTCCGGCGGCTCACCTGTGGTGACGAGTGTCAACGGGGCGGTTTGCTCTTGGGTACAATTGTGGAGGGCGCCGTTGGCTCGTAGTCGCGCGCAACCTGCTGTTATCCCCCCCCAATTTGGAGTGATTCAGTTTGTCTGTGGAGCAAATAAGTTTGTCATTGCCGGATGTCGGGCCTGCCGAAGAGGAGGCTCTGCAACGGGCCATCCGGTCGGGTTGGGTCGCTCCTCTTGGACCGGAAGTTGATGCTTTCGAATCCGAGATGGCGAACCGGTTAGGTGTGGCGTACGCAGTTGCGCTCAGCTCAGGGACGGCCGCTCTGCATCTGGGGATGCTCGCTTTGGGTGTCAAGCCAGGTGACGTGGTGGTGACCTCGACAATGACTTTCGCCGCCACCGCCAACGCCATCACGTACGCGGGCGCGACGCCGTTTTTTGTTGATTGTGAACCTGAATCAGGCAATATGGACCCCGATTTGCTCCGCGACGCACTGACGAAGTTGCGGGACGAGGGCGCACACGTCGGCGCTGTTGTTCCAGTTGACCTTCTGGGTAAAGCCGTGAACTATCCGGCGATCATAGAAATCGCCGCGGAATTTGGTGTCCCGGTGCTTGCTGATGCTGCCGAGTCCCTGGGCGCAACTTTCGACGGGGTGCCGACAGGCTCGCTCGGCGAGGCCGCCATCATTTCCTTCAACGGCAACAAAATCATGACCACTTCCGGCGGGGGGATGCTGCTCACCAATGATCGCGCACTAGCAGACCGGGTCCGCTACTTGGCGACGCAAGCCCGCCAACCGGTAGTCCACTACGAACACACCGACATTGGTTTCAATTACAGGCTGTCGAATATCCTCGCCGCACTGGGCCGGGCCCAATTGGGCCGACTCGACAGCATGATCGCTCGTCGCCGCGCGGTGCGTGAACGCTACCGGCAACTTGTTGCGAACGTCCCCGGGGTCACCGTTTTCGGAGGAGACAACGACGCTGAAGACAACTGCTGGCTAACGTCGATCGTTGTTGATCCGAGCGAGGCCGGCTGGGACGCCACCGCACTGTCGGCCGCCCTCACCGCCAATAAGATCGAGTCGCGACCGCTGTGGAAACCGATGCACCTTCAGCCGATTTTTGCCGACCTCGACGGCGTGATCACTGGTGCCTCCGAAGCACTGTTCACCAATGGCCTGACCCTACCGAGCGGTTCGTCAATGACCGATGCACAACTTGAACGAGTCTGCGGCGTGATTGAAGACTTCGTTTCCCAGCAGGGAGGCGCGGACCGGTGACAGTAAAGAAAAGCGGGTCCTGGTATCGCCCCGTCAAACGCGCACTCGACTTCTCTGCTGCTGCAGCGGGACTGGTGGTCCTCGCACCGGTCGTCGGTTTGACGGCGCTGGCCGTAGCCCGGAACCTTGGGCGCCCTGTCTTGTTCAAACAGCAACGACCGGGATTAAATGGCCAACCTTTCACTCTGTTGAAGTTCCGCACCATGAAAGATATCGACGTCGAGTCCGGGTTGGTGTCCGACCAGGACCGGCTGACAGATTTCGGTGCTCGTCTTCGCGCCACCAGCCTCGATGAACTTCCTTCGCTGTGGAATGTTCTCCGCGGCGATATGTCACTGGTCGGGCCACGACCGCTACTGTGTTCCTACCTGGATCTTTACACGCCTGAACAGCACCGACGGCACGAGGTGCGACCCGGACTCACCGGCTTGGCGCAGGTCAACGGCAGGAACGCACAAACATGGGAGCAACGTTTTGCTTGGGACGTCGAGTACGTCGATCGAATTGGCTTGCTCTTAGACCTGCAGGTCCTCTGGAGGACCATCAGTGTCGTTTTCAAACGTGAAGGGGTCGCGGCTGGGGATCACGTAACGATGCCCGAGTTCCTCGGTACCGCAGAAATTATTCGAGAAACAGAAGGGGAGATCCAAGTATGAGGACGGCCGTTATTGTCGGAGCCGGTGGGCTGGGGCGCGGAATCATTAACATCATCAAAGACATCAATCGCGCCGACGATGAGTCGAAGAAAATCAAGATTGTGGGAGTCGCCGATGATTCCCCGTCGGCACTGAATGTGTCCCGGGTTGAAGAGCTTGGTTATCCGTACTTGGGCACGATCCAGGAAGTTCTCGACTCGAAACCTGCTGATGGATTCGTCCTCGGCATCAACAACGGTGCGGTCAAGCAGCGGCTCTCCGAAGAGTTCCTTGCCGCCGGATTCGAGCCGTTCTCAGCTCTCCACCCCTCCATCTACGTTCCTGAGGACGCGATCATCGGCGCCGGAACCGCGATGGCGAGCGGCGTCCGGATTGATACTAACGTTCATGTGGGGCGCTTTTGCACAGTCCACATGAACGCGGTCCTGGGACACGATAACCGGGTTTCTGACTTCGTGTCGATTAACCCGCTGGCCATGTTAGCGGGCGAGGTTGCAGTGGGCGAGCGCACACTGATCGGGGCGGGCTCCATCGTTCTTCTAGAACGCCGGATTGGCAGCGACGCGATTGTGGGCGCGCAGGCGTGCGTCACCAAAGACGTGGAGGATGGTCAGGTCGTCGCGGGGGTCCCCGCTCGAGTAATTCCTCCTCGAGCCAAGAAATAGTTCTCGTCCGTCAGAGTCTGAGTCAAAGGGGAAAACCTCATGTTAGCTTCGATCGGTATTTTGGCAGGTGGGGCACTGATCGTGATCGGCGCCCTCACCAATCTCCGTGGCTCCAAGTCGCCGACGGAACTCCGCTGGGGATGGACTGCCTTCGCTTTTGCGGTCTTCGTCCTCTCGGCACTCTTTGGCCGCGAAGAGTTCCTCTTCACCTGGGCGGCAATCGCCGTCTTCGGTATCGGCCTAGGCGTGGCGCTGTTAGCGACGCGAACTCGAAGTAACTGGTGGAACTTAGCCTATGTCGTTGGCATTTGCGGTTTTGCCATTCCCCTCGGTCTGGGGATAGGTATTTAGCATTCGCTGCACAGAGTTGTCTTAAGACAGTTTGGGGAGGAACCAGATTCGGTTCCTCCCCAAAGCTTTTTGCCAGTCTACTTGTCTGTCGTGCCGCCCGAACCCGCCTCCGGTGTCGTGGTCGCCGCTGAAGTCCCAGCTGTCTTCTCCGCTCGCGCTTCGGCGGTCGGAGTGATGTCTTCGCCCCTGATTCTCCCGGTCATGAACCGCAGCAGGGGAGTGTTCATGGCGGCGACGTGGTTAGTGATGTCTTGGACATCATCAGGGTCGGACTTTTTGCGGAACGCCCACACCACGAAACCGACGGCAACAAGGGCAACACCGATTAGCACCTTCCACCATTCACCAAGCGACGGGATCTGAAGCGAGGCCGCGGCGATCGCCAGGACGGGGATAAGTGCGCCTCCAGCCAGTTTCATGCCTGGTATCTTCCACTTCCCGAATCCCATTTTGGCTGCCGCCACATCAACGATGACGAGGGCGATAATGCCCGAGACGTTCGTAAAGATGACAATCAGTTTCATCCCGCCGGCCCCGGACGCATTGGCGGCGATCATCAGCGCCAGAATCAGGATGCCTGAGAGAGTCACGGCGTTGATGGGGTTACCTTTGCGTGAAAGCTTGCCGAGTTTCGAAGGAATATCACCGTTCTGCGCCATGCGTACCAACAGGTCGGATGATCCAAGCAGGTTAGCGTTCGCACCCGAAAGAGTAGAGACAAGCGCAGCGATACCCACCAAAATCGGGCCCCACGTGCCCATTCCCAGGTGTTTGGCCGCGATCATGAGCGCGTGGTTCTCAAATCCGGTTTCATTAGAAGTCTTCGAGACGACTAGAGCGACGGCAACCCCGACGTAAACGACGGCGACAATCGCCAGGGAAAGCACGATCGCCCGCGGAACCTTCTTTTCTGCATTTTGGACGGAACCCGACATATTCGTGATGACGTTGAATCCGGAGTAGGCCGTAAACAGCAGCGCGGTGGCGCCAAGCATGTGCTCGATTCCATCGGCCCCGAGCTTCCAGTCAGTGAAGAACGAGCTGTCGACTGCCTTCAAACCGAAGACTATGAGGATAACGAGGACGATCAGTTTGAAACCGACCATAAGAGTCTCGGCTTTGCCAACGATGGCAGCAGGTCCGTAGTTGAGCAGTATCAGTAGCACCGCGGCGATGATGGCGACGACGATCGCGTCGGACTGTTTGAAGAACTCCAAGAAGTAGTTGCCGAAGGACATCAGCACGTAGACAACTCCGGTGAGCCCCATGATGTAGAACGCCCACATGGTGATGAAGCGCCACACTGGGCTGAGAACCCGCCCAATGGGGGCGTACCCGGTCTCTCCCTGTTTTGCGCGCGAAGCAACGGCCGCGAAACTCAGGGCCGAGAGTAACATGACGAGGCCCGCGAGGACATACGCGATGATGGAGCCATATCCGGCGTCTTTAACTACAATCCCTGAGAGTGCGAAAACACCGCCACCGACCATCGTTCCGACGGCGAAGGCGATCAGGGAGATCATTCCGATTGAGTGCTCTGAAGATTTGGTGGTCGCTTTAGAGGTGATCGGCGCGCCTTTTCCTGACGACATTACGTCTCTCCTTATTCAAAACCTGGTGCTAGCGAAGTGATGGTCGCGTGGAAGCCACGAACCGATGGGAACTGAACGGGGCTGCCCGGACGGGAGTCAGGCTGAAGTAGCGTTGGGCGCCGTTTCGACCGCCTTGGCGAACTGGAACAGGTCCTGGTCGACCAGCGCATCGTTTTGCTGGCCGATCTTGTCTGCCATCTGTGAAAGGTCAAGCCGCTTGGCGGGGGCGCCCGCAGTGAAATCTAGAGCACCTAGATCCAGCCACACCAAGTAGGGGCTGCTAGTCGACTCGAAGAAGTAGCGCTGGTTGGTGTGGTCCAGGGTGGCACGCCAAATAGTCGGCGCGATCATTGGCTGCGCTGACGATGCTTCGCCGTATGGTTGGGCAGCGTTGCGCAGCACTGAAAGGATGCCGGCAATGGCTTCGTCTGTCGATTTAGGGGCCGTCAGGTGTTCACGGTAGTAAGTGGCCCGAACGAATCGGTCCGCCGCAGCTGTTGTCCCTGGTAGGGGCTTCGAACCACCGAAAGGCAAGTAGTTGTCAAGGTTCGTCAACTGTTCGTCGAAAGTCGGCTGGTTGGTGAGCACTGGGTACTGTTTGCCGTGGTGGATGACGATTTTGCCACCAATTGATTCAAAGACGGCGACGTCTCCGGTGCTGTCGGAAATTTGCAGGTGCACGGTCGCGGGACGACCAGCGATGTGCGCGCTAATGATTTGGTACGGGTTCTTCTCGTAGTCAGCGACCGCGTCGGCTACTGTTGCAAAGTTATCTAAGTAGTACTGGGCCCAGAGGCTCACAGCCAGCCCGGTTTGTTTCGGGTCGCGTTCTCCGAATTCCGAGGGCGCCAACCAGAGCAGGTGCGCGCCGAGTCCCTTTTCATTCAAACCGTCGGCCGAACCGATGTTGTAAACTGAGGCGATCACTGAGCCGTAGGCCGACGTCCAAACCATGGGGTTCGGATCATTCGTCGCGGCGCCATCTTCCTTGCGACCTGCGGGTACGACCCACAAATCGGTATCCATGGATTCAAACCAATCCATGTTTCGGGATGAAACTACCGCTTGTCCGTTATCTCCCCAGACGACAACTGTACACATGACGAACTCACTTCCTTAGGTTCTGGAACATCTAGCCCCGGAGGGGTTCGTACACGGCGCATCCCTCCGCATCATTGGCTGAGCTAACTCTATCGTAACTTTAGCCAATGCTACCTGACGTGCGGGGACTCGGCAGAGTGAAGGGACAGGTGAAGGCGGATTGGCTCTCCAAATTGTCAGTCAGCATCGATCATGAGAAATCGATAATGAGAAGAAGACTGCGAACCCAATCGACGGCGTGAATGAAGATGGCCTGCGTCAGGCAGAATCGCCCTCGTTGCGCGAGGCGATCCCGACTGCCGTGTAGCCCAGGTAGACAACGAGCGCCACTGCGTATGGAGCCGCTTTCCAGGGGGAATCTGTTGCCAGACCGATAATCTTGACTAGGGCCAAAGCCACCGCCAAGAGGCCAACTAAAACTGCGATGTTTTCCTTGATGGCGCCTTTTGTTAGTGCCAACGTATTCACTCCATTAGACACGCATCGATCTGAACCTGCAAACATGCTGACTCTGCGTGATTGTGCGGGGCTTTACCTCGGGAATCGACAAGCAATTTCTGGCGTGTGCTAAAAGTGCAGGTGGGCCTATTCTTCAACGGTCTGCGGGTTCGCCTGCGCGTCGAAAACCGCGCCGACAAATTTCAGCATGTCGTCATTATTGACGATGGCAATGCCGCGTTCCAGGTCCCCAAGGAGCAGCACTGTGTCTCCGGGGTGGATTCCGAACTCTTCGCGGGCTTCCTTCGGAATAACCAGTTGTCCCTTATCGCCGATCTTCGCAGTCCACGCGAATTTCCCATCTGTGCGCGCCGTTGCTGACATGCCTACCTCGTTTCATCAATCACTCAATGGTATGCTATTTATGAAAGTGCGTTTAAACCTACTAGTTGCACCAGGGGCACAATTTGCAGACTGCAGCCATCGACGTTGCCGACCTGACTGTCGACCTCGGCGGGACAGAAATCCTGCACGGAGTCACATTCAAGGTGGAGCCGGGGGACATCTTCGGTTTCATCGGCCCGAATGGAGCCGGGAAGACCACGACAATTCGCACGATGCTCGGCCTCTACCAGCCCAGCGGCGGCACTGTCACCGTCTCGGGGCATGCGGCGGGGACGAATGCAGCCCGCGCCGCGACGGGATTCACTCTTGACCAAGACGGACTTTTCGGGGATCTGACTGCCACTGAGAACATCGCCTATTTCCGGGCGCTGTACGGACAGCCGGACGACCCGGATGAGGTCTCTAAAGTGCTGCGTCAAGTGGGGCTTGAAGACCGGGCCGGGGACCCAGTCCGGACTTTCTCCCGCGGTATGCGCCAGCGAGTGGCGATCGCCCGGGCGATCGCTCACCACCCTGATGTCGTCATCATGGATGAACCAACATCAGGAGTGGACCCGGTTGCCCAGGGGCAGATCCACGACCTCATTACTTCGCTGGTGCGTGACCACGGCAAGACCGTTCTGCTCAGTTCGCACAACCTCGATGAGGTACAGCGGCTCTGTAACCGGATTGCCCTCATCGCACAGGGCCGGATTGTCGTCAGTGGGGAACTTACGAAGTTGGCCGCCGAGGTCGGGAAGCGGCAGGTGACGGTCATCGCACAGAGTCCAATCCCGGCCGAGGCCGAAGCTGCCCTGCGGGACGTGCCCGAAATCGGCCTCGAATCCGTTCAGGGCACTGAAGTGCGACTGAAACCGACCGTGGCGGTTTCTCAGGTGGTGGCGATTCTGGCGCAGCACGGCGTCGAACCCATCGAGTGGAAAAGCAATGACGCGAAGCTGGAACAGATCTTTGCGGATGCCGTCAGTGCGGCGGAGCCCTCGGCCAGTTCGGAATCGCCAGCGAAATCGTCGGCCCGAGCACGAAGGAAGCGACGCTGATGGGGGCCCTCCGCGCAGTATTCACATCAACTTTGCGGACGACTCTGAGGTCCGTGCCCCTTGTCGCCCTTTACCTGGCGATTGCGCTGCTCGCCACGACCCTCACTGTTGTCCTGACTGGCACTCTGGCGTTGTTGCCCGCTGCCGTCGCGAGTCCACAAGTCGCGGCTTTCATCCTTGGGGCCAGTGCGTGTATTTGTGCGATGGTGTGCGGCGGCCTCGTCTTTACCGTCCTGCTGGGGTCGCCGCTGACTCGAGATCAAGCGACTGGCCGGATCACCGCCCTTGCGGCATCGCCGGCCGGAGCCAAAATCGCATGGGCCGGGCGTTCACTGGCTCTGGGGCTGATCGCTTCAATTTTCGCGGTGCTCTGCGGAATCGCGGCTGTCGTCACCATGCGCGCGATTTGGGCCCCACACGTTCCGATTGGAGACATCGACGGGTGGTTCATTTTCGGCCTCGTCGTCATCATTCCCATAACTCTGATGGGGATGGCCTTCTTCACCGCTGGTGTCGGGCTCAGCGCGGGGGCGGTCCACGGGAGTGTAGCGGCGAATATCGTCTATATCGGGGCGACCATCACTACCGGTAGGTCGGCGGGCGCGGGACTGATGCCGGGCGGGTACGTCGCGGTCATCGGCGCAATTGGGATCGCGTTGCTCATCGCCGCTGCAATCACGTCCCGATATGTGACGCGCGAAAGGTTGGTGCTGGCATGCCAGTAGATCACGGTGTGAAAACTGTTGCGCGAACGGTGTTGGCTGAATGCTGGCGCTCGCCCGGGATGAGGACCGTGCTGGTCGTCCTGTTAGCGACTTCGGTCGGTGGTGTGGGCGTGCTAGTTCTGTATCCGGGAAAACCGGCGGCGGCGCTGACCGCTCTGCTCGCGATGCTGATCTGCATGCTCCTCTTGCTTATGTCTTTCGTGACGGGACCGCTGACGCGGGACTTGGCGAACGGAACAACGCAGACGTTACTTGCGAGTGCGTTACGGGGTGACCAGATAATCCTTGGATATGCTGTCGCGATGTCAGTGTTGGCCACGGTCCCGGGTTACATCATCGCGATCGGCGCGATGGCGGTGACGAACCAGTGGGACGTCCTAGGACTGCTGTCAGCACTGGTTGTGGCGCCGGCGCTCTCATTTGCAGTCGCGGTTCTCACCTTTGCGGCGGCGCTGTGGAAGGGAACTGATGTAGCTCTGGTGGCGCCCTGGGTCGTGACGCTCAGCGTTGGGGGAGCGTTCACCTTGATGGCCACATTGGGGGACATTCCCGTATTTGGGTGGCAAATTTCTGCGGTATTTGCGGTGATGCTACTTTTTGTGGGTCTGCTGGCCACTGCGGCGACCGTTGCCACCACGAAACACTCATCCACAGTGGCTTGAAGTCAAAGACCAAGTGGGACCGTCCAACCTTGGAATGCGCGTATCCTTGTATTGGAAAGCAGCCAATTTTGCGGGCCTGTCACCAACTCACTGCGCATAGCCGGCCCCACAATC
>CAYFQJ010000024.1:0-248 GCA_964345205.1 uncultured Actinomyces sp.
GTCAGAACTTTCATCGTCGAGGCCGGAGTGTGGGGAACGTCACCGCCGCGGTCGAGGAGGACCTCGCCGGTGTCAGCATCGACGATATAGGCCCATGTTTCCCAGTTGAATTCTTGCCCGGCCTGCTCGAATGGCAGGTAGAGCTCGGCTGTGCGCTGGGGGCTGAGAACATCACCAGTCGCAACCATCTCAGCAACGGTGAAGGGTTCTGACCCGGCGGAAACCTCGGGAAATTCCGCCAGTTCTTG
>CAYFQJ010000024.1:258-1481 GCA_964345205.1 uncultured Actinomyces sp.
CCTAGTGCAACACCGCCGCAGATGTCAGGGGTGGCGGCGCACCCGTGGCAACAGCAGAAGGGCAAAAAGTGGAATTTGACGTCACCATCGAGATCCCTAAAGGGAACCGCAATAAGTACGAAATCGACCATGAGACGGGGCGGATCCGACTGGACCGAATGCTGTTTACCTCGACCCGGTATCCCGATGACTACGGATTCATCGACGATACCCTGGGCGAGGACGGCGATCCTTTGGACGCACTGGTGCTTCTGGAAGAACCGACGTTCCCCGGCTGTGTGATCCGGTGTCGCGCTCTGGGCATGTTCCGCATGCGGGATGAAAAGGGCGGGGACGACAAGGTTGTTTGTGTTCCGGCCTCCGACCAGAGAGCCGCTTGGCGTACCGAAATTGACGACGTTTCGGAATATCACCGCCTCGAAATTCAGCACTTCTTCGAGGTCTACAAAGATTTAGAGCCAGGCAAGTCCGTCGAGGGCGCCCACTGGGTCGGCCGTGAGGCCGCCGAGGAAGAGATCCGCCGCAGCTTCGCTCGTCTGCAGGAACAGGGCGACACGAAGTAACCCACTCTTAAACTATTGATGGTGCCTCCCGTTCACATTCTTTCGGGAGGCACCATCAATTTAGTTAGCTGTCAACTTGGCCATCTGGGCGGTGTGGCCGCTAGGCGACTCGTCCGGCGCCGATAATATTGCCCCACCCGTACAGACTGGTGATCCGCATGGGAACGCCCGGTTGGACGGCCTCAAGAATCTGGTTGTTCCCCAGGTAGAGCGCCACGTGGTAAATCCCGGAAGACGATCCGTTCCTCGACCAGAAAATCAGGTCACCCGGTTTGGCGTTGGAAACGGAAATGCGCTGGGTTTCGTGCCACTGCCCCTGAGACCAGTGAGTCAGGTAAACACCGACCTGACGGTAGGCCATAACGATAATTCCCGAACAGTCATAGCCGGGCCCCTTACCGCCCCAAACATATGGTGAGCCCAGCTTAGTTTTCGCGTAGGCAATAACCCGATCGGCACGACTGGCGTTCGGCTTACTGGGCGGAGTCGTCGGCGTCGGAGTAGGGGTCGGCGTGGGTTTGGGGGTAGGGGTCGGAGTTGGCGTCGGCGTCGCCGTGGGTGTCGGGGTTGGTGTCGCCGTGGGAGTTGGTCGCGGGGTGCTGGTCGGCGTCGGGGTGGGCGTCGGCGTCGGAGCCGTTTCGCCCCCACCGGTGCTGGGAG
>CAYFQJ010000024.1:1581-6764 GCA_964345205.1 uncultured Actinomyces sp.
GGCGTCGGGGTGGGCGTCGGCGTCGGAGCCGTTTCGCCCCCACCGGTGCTGGGAGGAGCAACAGGCGGCGCTACCGGAGTTTCCGGGACCGCTGCGCTTTCTCGTTCGAGAGCGGCCTGCCGTTCCGCTTCCGCGCGCTGCCGGTCAAGGTACTCCTGGCGCTCGCGAACCAGTTCGATTGTCGTGTTTTGCTTCACCGCAAGTTCGGCCAGGACAGCTTCGTACTGCACTGCCGTTTCGGATTGAATCGCAGCTGCCTGTTCGGCGGCGGCAGCGGCCAGTTCAGCCTGTTCGGCAACGGCCAGCGTGGCCCGTTCCTGTTCGTCTTTGGCCTTAATAGCACTGGCGGCCATCACATCTGAGACCTGCTGGAGGGCGGCAACGCGTTGCAGCTGAGTGTCGGCGGCGGTGCCAAAGCTATTCACCAGGTTCTGATGCGTTTCGATATTCGCCAAGCCATCAGCGGTTAGGTAGGGGGCCAGAGATTCGAGGGCGCCCGATCCGTTCCTGAAGGCGGTCTGCGCCACTGTGGCCAGCTCATTCAGTCCGGTTTCAAATTCAGCCAGGGCACGATCGGCCTCACGCTGCGCCATTTGCGCGGCCGCGGTGGCTTTGTCGAGGTCGATCAGCGCGCGGTTGTAGTCTTCGGCCGCGACTTGCGCATCGATGGCGGCGTTGTCGGCGTTGGCGCGAGCATTGGCAAGCTGGACTTCCAGTTGCGCCACTGACATCGCAGCCAGTTGCTCTTCTTGACGAGCCTGCTCGATCTGGTCCGGAGTTGGTGCGGCCGAGGCCAGCTGGGTACCAAAAACCAAGGCTGATACACCCAGTGTGGCCAGCAGAACCCGCACCCATGAGGCTTTACGTGCGGTTGAGAGCAATGTCTCCACCCCAATCTTCGTTGCGCGCTATAAGTATCGCTCCGGCTACGCTAGCCCACTTGACTAACAACTGCAACAACTTTAACAACTGACAACATCTGTCACTTTAGAAACATTGGCCCCGAATGAGGGCGTCCGAGGGCGAAAAGTTACGCCCAGACTAGGAACTCCCGGACCGGTAGACTGCAATGATGGACATCACCATTGCCGACGTCGACGTTCTGGTCCCGTGGGGACCGGGTGGCCCTCCCCCGCCCGGACAGTGGTCTCCGGACGTCCTCGGCCCCGGTTTCAGCGCGCAAACGCTGCCGCTTCTGGACGACGAAGAGGGCGCGGCGGTGGCAACACTGGTCCGCTACGAACCTGATGCCGATCCGCTCTTCACGGCAACGGCCACTGCACCAACGCGCGCCCTTCTGTACTTGCACGGACGCAATGACTATTTCTTTCACGCCGAGTTCGCGCGCTTCTGCGCTGCCAGCGGCATCCGTCTCTACGCGCTGGATCTTCGCAAATACGGTCGATCATTACGGCCGGGACAAACCTTCGGTTTCGTCACCGACCTCGCCCACTACGACGAAGAGATCGGTTTGGCGCTCGACCTGATCGGCACGGATCTACCGCTGATTCTGATGGGACACTCCACCGGCGGGCTGGTCGCAACACTGTGGGCGTATCGCCACCCCGGAGTCCTCTCGGGCCTGATTCTGAACTCGGCGTGGCTCGAACTGCAGAGTTTGGCCGCGATGCGCCCCGCCATGCAACAGGTGATTTCCCGGGTTGCGGCTCGCCACCCGCACACAGTTGTTCTGCCCAAACGCGGGGACCTTTACGGTCCTTCACTGAGTGACGGTTGGGCCGGTTCCGGTTTGGACATCCCCGAAAACCTCGAAGCTGATGACCCTTCGGTGGCGGGTTGGGACTACGCCATCGAGTGGAAACGTCCCGATTCGTATCCGGCTTTGGCCGGGTGGCTCCAAACAATTCTGGAAGCACAGCAGCTAGTGAATAAGGAGGTGGACGTCGACTGTCCGGTCCTCAGTTTCGCGTCGACCAGTTCCGGCAACGCCGAAGAGTGGTCAACGGACCTGTTTCAAACTGACGTTGTCTTGGATTCCGACGTCATCGTGGACCGCTCGGCCCGGCTGGGTCACTGCGTAACAATTGTGCGCCTCCCGGGCAAACACGACTTGCTGCTCTCTGACCGGCCGGTGCGCCAGGAACTTTATTTGCGTCTGGGCCAGTGGCTCCAGGCATTTGTCACTGACCGGCCCCTGACCGCCCCGTAGCGTTTTCAGTGCCCCGCGCTGCGGTTAATTTCCGCTAGAGCTTCACCCAGGGTCGGCCCGTACTGGTCCCCTAAGTGCCACGCTTCCCAGCCGTCCTCGCCCTGGAAACCACTGGCTTGCAGAGCTTCGGTGGGGTCCGCGTAGGTTCCGGCCGGCACCGAAACGTTCCCGTCCGTCTGCAGCGTGGCCCCATGGGGAGTTCGCACCGCCGGACTCAAACTGAGCGGCGTGGCCTCTCCCAACATGCTGGCCACCAGGCGAAGCCCATCCGGTCCGCGCCCCATCTCTTGCTGCAGAATCGGGATCGCGCCGGTACTGGGGTGTACCTTCCGCCGACTGGGGAACTTCCGTTGACCGCCGCTGGCCTGCGCCCGACGTTCCCGTCGCGGGCCACTATCAGACTGAGGACTGTCCTCAGCTTTTTTGCGCTGCTGCGCTTTAAGAGAATTGATGACCGGGACGGTTGCCGTGGGCGGACCCGAAAGCAAAATCTGTCGTCCCGAGGCGCCGGACCCCGCCCCAGAAAGCTCTGAAATTGAAGCCGATTCCAACAGGTTCGCACGGTGTCCGTACATTCGTGGCCCAACCATTGACACGTCAAGGAAAGCACGGCCGTTCGACATCTTCCGTAACGAAAGTTCGTGAACTTCAACACCACTGGAGGACAGAAGGTCGAGGGCGGGGCGCACGTCGGCACTAATTTTTGCCGCAACGATCACCAAACGCGGACCGTTCGGTGGCGACGCTGGCATGGATTGGCGGAAGTAGGCCCAAGCTGCTCGGAAGCCTTCGACACCGCCGTCAAAGTGGGCCGCCAGATCCATCCAGGAAAGCCCGGCGGCGTCAGAGAGCTGTGAGAGCGAATCGATTAGCAGTTCGGAATCCAGATTTTCGACGACCTCAACGGCCACGACCTGACCGGAAGCGTCCAGGGCCGTCAACCGGTGATGATCTGCGGCTCCGCTGTGGGGGCGGGTAACGTTTCGCCACGCGATTGGCAGCAGAGGGCGCGAAACAATCTCTAAAACCTGGGTGCGAACCGCCGCTAAAACGTCGGGAGTCATTCCCCCGTCGACGACACGCCCAAACTGAGCCGGAACTAAACGACCGTCGTCCAACTCAAATAATGCCACTGTTTTTCCCCCTCGCCGATTGTCACCTCCTATGATCTCACACTCCGTGACGTTCGTCGCCCCGCCAGGGGGCATCCGGAACAGAAAAAAGGCACTTCTAGTTCCGGCGCTGCTCCGGAGGGTTCCGGTCTGCAGGCCCCGCCCTCGGTAGCGCAAAAAGTGTCACCGGAAGTCAGGAGACCCAAACTCGTGAGGTCGGCGACGAGGGCTTGGCCCAGCTGTAAACTGACGCCCTCTTTGGCTGCGGCTGACGCCACTGTCATTCCCGATTGAAGGTCGTCCAAGAATCTCTGCGCCAGAGTCACAGCAGGAGCCTCCCCGCTTGGAATACTCCGACGGCGAGGAGCCACGCGACCGCCAATTGGGATGCCACCGCCAGCGCCGTAATGCGTCCTCCCAGCTGGCGCGCCTGTTCGGCAACAGTGGCGAGGCACGGAGTGTAGGTCAGTAAGAACACCAGAAATGCCAGGGCTGCCGCGGGGGCTGCCGATCCGGCCGCAGCGGTGAAGGAGGCGCGCACCGCAGTGTTCAGCGCCGGTGTTGCGCCGGTTCCATCCTCGATCGCTGTCGTGTTTTCCGGATGCAGACTGTAGCTGACCGCCAGAGAGCTGACAACTGTTTCTTTCGCGACCACGCCGGTGATCAGTGCTCCTGTCAGGTGCCACTCTCCGAAACCTGCCGGGGAGAAAACAGGTTCCAGAGTTTTCGCTGCGGCCCCGTAAAGCGAGTCTGCCGCTGGCAGTTCCGGATCCGCGAATCCCCTATCGCCGATGACAGGGATCGCCCCGAGCAGCCACACGACAGCCGTCATGACGACAATGATTTTCCCGGCGCCGCGTGCGAAAGACCAGGTTCGAGAGCAGGCGGTCAGGAAAATGTCTCGCAGACGCGGCAGCGAGTACGTTGGCAGCACCAGCATTAGCGGTCCGGACCTGTCACGCCCGGAAATGAAGGGGCGCAGGATTAAGGCACCGAGGATCACCATTAAAACCGAAAGTGCGTAGAGGGCGAGGACGACCGTCCCCGTATTCGCGGGGAAGAAGATCCGGGCAATCATCACGTAGACCGTCAGCCGCGCCGCACACGAAGTGTAGGGGACGATGAGGATCGTGACCAGGCGGTGGCGTGGGTTTGGCAGTGTCTGGGCCGCAGCCAGGGACGGCAGGTTACAACCGAAGCCGATAATGAGCGGCAAAATTGCTCGGCCGTCCAAACCGACCTTACGCATTAGACGATCACCGAGGAACGCCACGCGGGACAGGTAGCCGGAAGTCTCCATGACGGCCATAAAGAGGAAAATCGCGAGGAGGAGCGGCAGGAAAGACGCGACCACTCCCAGTCCCGTACAGATCCCGCCAATGAGGAATGCCTCCAGCCAGGTTCCTCCCGCTCCGGCGGCATTGAGCATCCAGCTGATTGCGTTGGCCAGCGACCAGGCACCGGGGGTCGAATCGGTAAATAGGCTGGCGCACCAGTCTTGGAGGGGGCCGAGCCACTGCCCCGCAAGCATGAAGAGCAGCCACATGACGGCGACGAAAATCAGTGTTCCCCACAGCGGATGAAGGAGGACGGCGTCAATGCGGTCCGATGTTGAAGGTTTAGCGCCAGCGGTGGCGGCAGTTTGTGTCTCCAGCCCCTTCTCAATTGTGTCGGCCCAGGCAAAGATCTCAGAGGCATCGGACAGACCCCACGGCGAATCGCTCCGGGAGCCCTCGGGAACTAACGCGGTGATCTGGGCGCGCCGCTCAAGGGCAGCAGCAATGAACGGATCCAAGGCCAAAACTTCGGCGCCATTGCGCGGGTCGACGCTGGCGACGGGAACCCCCAGCAGTGATTCCAGCCTGGCGCCGTCCAGGGCTCCACCCTCGGCTCGGGCACAG
>CAYFQJ010000024.1:6774-12490 GCA_964345205.1 uncultured Actinomyces sp.
GGCACAGTCCTGCCGGGTCAAGATCACCGCCAGCGGATACCCCCGCTGTGCCAATTGTCCCAAGAGGTAGAGCGAACGTGCGGGAGAGGTGGCATCAAAGATATAGAGAACCAGCGGCATCGAACCGGTATCGACCGACCTGCCTTGACTGTGGAGGGCGCTGACCGTTGCGGCCTCGTCGGGAGATTGCGCCACCAGAGAGTAGGTTCCCGGAGTGTCGACGACCCGCACTTCCATCGGCCCCCAGTGGCCCACTTTGGCGGAAACAGTGGTTCCGGGGACATTCGCGACTGACTGCCGCGAACCCGTGAGTCCATTAAAGAGCGTGGACTTGCCGACGTTCGGATTCCCCACCAACAAAATCGTTTCCGTAGCACCTGTGGACAGACTGCTGCCGCTAGCGGGTTCGTGACAGGTCACGCGACCAGCTCAACTTCCATTTGGCGAGCACTGCGCCTATCGACGGCGATCCTGGACCCGGCCACGTTGATGACTACACCGCCGAAGGCAGCGCGGGTAACGGTCGTGAAAATGGCGCTGGGACGCAGCCCCAGTTCGTGGAGTCGCAGCTGGAACTGCGGTGCCACATCAAAACGAACCAGACGCACTTGCGCTGCGCTCGGACAGTCACTCAGTTTCATAGCCCCAGGATAGCCTTACCTAACTCGGCACGATTGGGACTATGTTCCCAAGTTTTCATGACACGTAGACGGAACGAGGCCGGTCAACGGAAGTTTAACGCTCCACATATTTCCAAGTTTTATTGCGCTAGTGTAGGGCCGCTATAAAGTCGGGTGATTTTCAATTCCCCCGAGACCCGCGTTCCCGAGTCCCGCCAACTCCAACGCCGACTTACGCCCACGCTCGTGCAGAAGTCGGCGCCTAGATGGCATATAGGCCGCGCGGCCCATATCCATTGTCCGCACAGGTACCACTTGAATCTGCATATTCTCAAAAACCGATAAATGTGTGCCGCGGACGGGCGGTTAACAATTTCTCTGGTATTATTGAAGTCAATTCCGGTCGGTTCTTGAACGAATCAACAACCAGGTT
This sequence comes from uncultured Actinomyces sp., assembly GCA_964345205.1. Lineage (GTDB taxonomy): Bacteria > Actinomycetota > Actinomycetes > Actinomycetales > Actinomycetaceae > Scrofimicrobium. Next base: position 7,828 of record CAYFQJ010000024.1, read on the forward strand.
CACTCAACCCGCCGTTACGGCGACTGGCTGGGATTTCACCGTTTCGTGACGACAGGCCCACCCCCGGCCGCCGAGACAGCGACCACAGCGCTATCGCTTACGTGCTCGCACGGGTCCCCCAATTGCCCGTTTCTCGATCGCACGTAAACGAAGAGCAGGGTCCCCTCCGTTTGGCGGGGACCCTGCCTGTCTTGTCGGAAACGTTTCCGGACTCTATTTGCCGTTGAAGGTGAACTCTCCATCAGCGACGCCAACCGTCACAACATCCCCGGGGGAAATCGTGCCGTAGAGGATCCTTTCGGAAATGGCGTCCTCGATGTCTCGCTGGATAACGCGACGCAGCGGTCGTGCTCCGAGCACCGGGTCGAACCCGCGGTCGGCCAGCAGTTCACGTGCCGGTTCAGTCAGCTGAAGCGTCATGTTCTGCGCCTCCATGCGTTCACCCAGCTTGTCGATCATCAGATCAACGATCTGGATAATATCGTCACGGGTAAGCGGCGGGAAGACCACGACCTCATCAACACGGTTGAGGAATTCGGGGCGGAAATGCTGTTTCAGCTCCTCATTCACTTTGGCTTTCATCCGCGAGTAGTCATGCGTCAAACTCTCGCTGGACTGGAACCCGGTGAGGACACCCTTGTTGATGTCGCGGGTGCCCAGGTTCGTGGTCATGAGGATCACGGTGTTCTTGAAGTCCACCATGCGTCCCTGCGAGTCAGTCAAACGACCCTCTTCGAGAATCTGCAACAGCGAGTTGAAGATGTCCGGGTGGGCCTTCTCAACCTCGTCAAAGAGCACCACTGAGAACGGGCGACGGCGAACCTTCTCGGTGAGCTGTCCCCCCTCGTCGTAACCAACGTACCCGGGGGGAGCACCAAAAAGGCGTGAAGCTGTGTGCTTCTCAGAGAACTCGGACATGTCCAGCTGGATGAGGGCGTCCTCGTCGCCAAAGAGGAACTCCGCCAGAGTTTTCGCCAACTCTGTCTTACCGACACCTGTGGGGCCGGCAAAAATGAACGAACCTCCCGGGCGCCTCGGGTCCTTCAGGCCGGAACGCGTCCGGCGGATCGACTGCGAAAGTGCCTTGACGGCCTGTTCCTGACCGATGACTCTCTGGTGCAGCTCGTTCTCCATGTTGATCAGCTTCGCGGTTTCCGTCTCAGTCAACTTGAAGACGGGGATCCCGGTCGACATGGCGAGGACCTGCGCGATCTCCTCTTCGGTGACCTCAGATTCATCGTCAGTTTCACCGCCGCGCCAAGAGTCTTCCTTCTGCTGACGCTCGGCAATGAGAGTCTGCTCATCGTCACGCAGATTCGCTGCCTTCTCGAACTCTTGCGCGTCAATGGCCGCCTCTTTTTGACTGCGAACCTCACTGATTTTCTGATCGAGGTCGCGCAGCTCCGGAGGCGCAGTCATCCGACGAATACGCAACCGGGCACCGGCCTCATCCATCAGGTCAATGGCCTTATCCGGAAGGAACCGGTCCGAAATATAGCGATCTGCCAGCTCTGCTGCCGACTCGATGGCCTCATCGGTAATGATCACGCGGTGATGCGCTTCGTAGCGGTCGCGCAGCCCCTTCAAAATGCCGACAGTTTCGTCGACGCTGGGCTCATCAACCTTGACCGGCTGGAAACGACGTTCCAAAGCAGCATCTTTTTCGATGTGCTTGCGGTACTCATCCAAAGTGGTCGCACCAATAGTTTGCAGTTCACCCCGAGCCAGCATGGGTTTGAGCATCTGGGCGGCGTCGATGGAACCCTCTGCGGCCCCCGCGCCCACCAGCGTATGCAACTCGTCAATGAAAACGATGATGTCGCCGCGGGTGCGGATCTCTTTCAAAACTTTCTTGAGGCGCTCTTCAAAGTCACCACGGTAACGAGATCCCGCCACCAGGGACCCCATATCCAAAGAGTAAATCTGTTTACCCTTAATGGTTTCGGGAACGTCACCGCGAACAATCGCCTGCGCCAAACCTTCAACAACGGCGGTCTTACCGACGCCGGGCTCACCAATCAGCACCGGGTTGTTCTTCGTTCGCCGCGATAGTACCTGCATGACACGTTCCATCTCGATCTTTCGACCGATGACCGGATCCAACTTCGATTCGCGGGCCGCCTGCGTCAAGTTACGACCAAACTGTTCCAGCAGCGCCGAGTTGCCGCGTTCGCGTTCACCACGAATGGGAGCTCCGCCGCTACCGACAGCTTCGCGGCCGTCACCCTGCGCCTGGTAGCCCTGGAGCAGCTGCAAAACGGCCTGGCGGATCTGCGCCGGGTCGGTCTCTAACTGGTGGAAGACCTGGGCGGCAACGCCCTCGCCTTCCTTGAGCAGACCAAGAAGCAAATGTTCCGTGCCGATGTAGTTGTGTCCCAGTTGCAGGGCTTCACGCAGCGACAGTTCGAAGACTCGCTTGGCGCGAGGAGTGAAAGGAATATGCCCCTCGACCTGCGCTTCGCCCTCCCCGATCAGCTCAACGACGGCGGCGCGGGCATCCTCAAGCTTGATGCCCACCATTTCCATGGCTTTAGCGGCGACACCGTCGCCCTCATGAATGAGCCCCAACAGCAGGTGCTCAGTACCAATATAGTTGTGCTTCAGGCCGCGGGCTTCCTCTTGTGCCAAGACCACGACTCGCCGAGCACGGTCTGTAAACCGTTCAAACATGTTGCACCCTCCTGTTCGGCGACAATACGGCAATCCTAGTGACTAGCGTAGGGTGCGAACCGCGTCGGCGGCACAGGTTTCGCTCAAGGCGTGGATTTTAGCTCTCGACCAGTACCGTGAACGGCCCCGAATTTGTCAGACTCACTTCCATTTGCGCACCGAAAACGCCCGTGGAAACCGCCAAGCCACGCTCCCGCAGCAGCTCAACCACCCGTTCCACCAGGGGTTCGGCGACCGGTCCCGGTGCCGCATCCGACCAGGAGGGGCGTCGCCCCTTGTTCGTCCTCCCATAAAGGGTGAACTGGGAAATTACGAGGACGGGCGCCGAGGCCGATAAGAGTGACTCTTCTCCCTCCAGAATCCTCAGCTCAGCAATTTTACGCGCCACCAGTTGAGCATCGGCTTCTTCGTCGCCGTTGGTGACTCCGACGAGGGCGACGATACCTTCGCCGTCGAAACTACCGACGACTTGGCCGCCGACCTGTACTTGCGCGCGAGTGGCACGCTGCAGGACTGCCCGCATTAGGCTTTCCTGGAACGCAGATCGTTACCCGGGAGGCGTCGCAGCTCGGCCCCCGGACGCGTCGCGGGGGAATGGTCCGACTTACCATCGACAGGAACTATGACTTCCTGGGCGGCCGCGATCTCACCGGTAACCAGCTGCGCCGATGGATCCAAACCGCGACGCACCAGCGCCAGTGCTATCGGCCCCATTTCGTTGTGGCGCGCCACCGAAGTGATGACGCCGACCTGACGGCCGTTTAGCTCGAGGGCGTCCCCGGGGGCAGGAACTGACCCCAGTGAACCATCGAGGTGGAGGAACACCAATCGGCGCGGGGGTTTACCCAGGTTAACAATGCGGGCCACGGATTCCTGGCCGCGGTAGCAGCCCTTCTCCAGGTGGACGGCCGTGCGGAGCCAGTCGAGTTCTGCGGGCATCGCCCGGTCGTCGACCTCGGTGCCAAAGCGCGGACGCCAACGGCTGATCCGGGTCGCCTCGGCAGCCAGTGAGCCGACGGACGATTCCACCTGATCGGCCTGGGCCACGGGAACCAAGAAATGGTGGACCTGAAGTTTACGGGCCGGGTGTTCACCCTGGAAATACTGCGCTCCCCCCTCAGCAACCTGCGGCCACAGGTCACGCCAGGTGAGCGTCCCCTCGGGCCAGCTTCGCGGCCCAGTTTCGGATTCAGTCTCAGATTCAGCCCCGGGATCTGCCCCGGGAGTCGCAACCGCCAGGAACTCTTCGTACTGGCCGCTCAGATCTTCGATCTCTACCTCTTTGAGGAAACGCATCGAGTTCAGATACTCTGCCATGCCTTCGGCAGTTTCTGTGAGCAGGTAGGTTGTGCCGTCCTGGTCGAGGACACCGGCAGCGTGTTCGATGCGCCCGTTCTGGTCCAGCAAGAGCAGCTCGGTATTCACTCCCTCGGTAATGTTCTGGCTTGAAAGGGCCGTCAACCATTCCAAACGGTCGGGACCGGTGACGGCGACCAGACCGGCGGGACCCGCATAGTGGAGCGCCCCTTCGGACTCATAGGCTTCCTGTTCGGCCGCCGGATCGCCGAAGTGAAGCGGAACCCTCTCGTCTTCACCAAAGATTGCGGTCATCGTGATTCGCCGACCTCATTGGCCGAGGCGACTCGCTGGAGGCGGCCGGTGATTCCCACCTTGGGGTCTTCGTCGCCCTCGATGGTTTCGGAAGTCCAGAAAAGTTCCCCGGCCACGAGGCCGTACATGCGGATGACCTGCTCGTACTGAACCGCATCGGAGTCCCGTGCGATCACGTCAGAGACCAGGCGCAGGCGCGGTCCCATTGAAACTCCAGCCCATAAAATTGCCAGGCCTTCACTGTCGGAGCTGGTGCACTTGAGTTCACGGGGTTCTTCGCCCTCGGGTGGGACTACGCCTAGAGGGGTCGCCACTTTCCAGTAGGACGTCTCCTCGCTGATTAGTTCGCCAGCGGTCAGACGGTCTAGACCTTCGCTCGCAC
>CAYFQJ010000025.1:0-11700 GCA_964345205.1 uncultured Actinomyces sp.
TTGTCCTGACGGGCATACGGGTAGAAGGGAGCAACGGCAGTGATCCGTTTGGCGCTCGCCCGTTTCGCCGCATCGATCATGATTAGCTGTTCCATTAACCACTTGTTAATGGGAGTGGTGTGCGATTGCAGAACAAAGACGTCGGCACCGCGAACCGACTCGTTGAAGCGAACATAGATTTCCCCGTTCGCGAAGTCATACGCGGTGGTTGAGGAAACGCCACAACCGGCGGCCTCGCCCACCTCCTCCGCGAGCTGAGGGTGGGCGCGCCCCGACACTAAAACTAGGCGTTTCTCACCAGAGCTGACAATGCCACTCATTAAGGTTTCCCTCCTGGCCGCTTTCGCGGCCACTACCAACATGTTTGCTAATCGCGACCAAAACCCTAAGGTTATCCCCCGATAAAGGTGAACGCCCCCAATTGCTGCCCTCCGGTCACGACCGTGTCTTGCAATGCACAGTGTGGAACTGCGGCATTGGGACCAACCCGAACGTTCCTCAGTGTGCTGGAGGGTCCGATGACCGCCCCAGCTTCCACAACTGTGTTCCCGTACAGCTGTGTGCACGGTAAAATTGTCGTATCCGGCGCCAGTTCAACCTGAACGTCCATACTGGTTGTCGCGGGGTCCACGATATTCACTCCGGCAAGCTGATGACGCCTAATTAGACGTCCGGTCAGTTCGGCGCGTAATTCCCCTAATTGCACGAGGTCGTTACAACCTTCGGCTTCCCAGGCGTCCTCCAGAACGAATGGGGCGGCACCTGCTGCTGCCTCTACGGCCAAGCTGACGGTGTCGGTCAAATAGACTTCGCCCTGCACGTTGTCGGTACCCAGGCTATTTAGAGCTTGACGCAGAAAATCGGTATTGAAAGCATAGATTCCGGCGTTGATTTCGTTTACCGCCAGCTGTTCCTCAGTGGCGTCGCTGTGTTCAACGATTCCGAGGATTCCACTTCGGTCCCCGGTCAGAGTGTTATCTCGTAAGACACGTCCGTAACCGGTGGGATCCGGCGCCAAAGTGGTGGCAACGGTGACGGCAACGCCACTTTCGTTGTGGGCGGCGAGCAGTTGCTTCAGAGTTTCCCCCGTGAGCAGCGGAACATCTCCGGAGGTGACGAGGATGGTTTCCCCCAGTTCCAGACCCAGTTCATCGGCGGCCCGTAGACCGCAAAGAACGGCCTGTCCCGTTCCGGGGACTTCATCCTGGTCGGCGATGACAACGTCGGGGAGGACGCGCAGCGCTTCGGCCGCGACCTCGTCCCTTTCGTGGCGGACCACTGTGACAACCTGAAGCGGATCAACGGCAGTGGCGCCAACCAATACGTGACCGAGCAGGCTACGACCGCAGAGGTCATGCAGCACTTTGGGGGTTTTCGTTTTCATTCGGGTGCCCCGACCAGCGGCCAGGACAATTACTGAACACTCAGGACCCACTACGGCAAACTCCCTCTGGGTTCCGTGAAAATCTACGAGTCAACCATTGATTACGAGTCAACCATTGATTAACGGATGTAACTCCGTTCGCTCCGCCCCCAGGACTCGAACCCGGACTAGAGGTACCAAAAACCCCTGTGCTGCCATTACACCAGGGCGGAATGCACGCCATGATTGTGACACATTCCGGCGTTAAGAGCACATCGGGCAGCGTTGTGACATGGCCCGCAACTTGAGGTGATGCTCGGCTTTGACCGGGTGTGGTGGGGCCGAACCGGTTCCAGCTGGGGGCCGCTCGGGCACGCGTCAAACAAGCTTCGGCAAGTTGCGCGATCAGGCGCTGCGGGTGGAGCGCGTCCCCGCCGACCGGGCGTGAACGATCAGGCATCCTCGACCCTGTAGCCGGCACACCTGTTGTCAACTTCACTCGGAGCGGGCCGAAACACAATCCGCGCCGACCACATCGTGGACATGGCGCCGAGAGTTGCCGGGCCCGGCGGAAACGGGGCTTCCCGAGGGGGACCTCTATCCAACGGAACGGTTCTTTGCGTACTCTGCCAATATGAACGATGCGAAGCTGCCTGACGTTGCGTCCCCCCGAAATGACGAGTCCGGACGTGTCGTCGCCGCGTGGCAGCAAGAAATTCCCGACCTCGACATGTCACCAATGCTCGTTTTTTCACGGCTGTCGCGGCTCTCACGCCATTTCGATCGGCAGCGGCGACACGTCTTCACGAACCACGGGTTAGAACCCGGCGAGTTCGACGTTCTGGCGATGCTGCGACGCGGCGGCCCCCCGTATGCGGCGACGCCCAGCATCCTCATGAACGACATGATGGTTTCCTCGGGGACAATGACGAACCGGATCGACCGGTTACAAAGTAAAGGGCTGGTTGAGCGTCACCCCTCCCCCCAGGATCGGCGCGTTGTCCTAGTCAAACTCACAGACTCGGGGCGTGAACGGGTCGAGGACGCCCTCACCTCACTGCTGCAGTTAGAGAAGAAAATTCTGTCTGCTCTGAGTCCGGCAGAACGCGAAGAACTGGCGAACCTTCTGCACCCGCTGTTGCTGCATTACGAAACTACAATGCCAACTCCCAGCGCGGCGGACCCCCAAGTTTCTGATGCCTGAAGACCGCTAGACTCCAACGTAAGTTGAGACGAAACCATTCAAATTTAGGGAAGATAATGTCGCCCACCAGCTCCAACCTCGGTAACCCTGCGGCAGCGCAATTAACCGATCCTGCTGCCCCCGCCGTGGCCATGCGCTCCCTGGTGAAAGTTTACGGAACCACCATTGCCGTTGCCGGCCTCTCCCTCGATATTCCCACCGGTTCGTTCTTCGGGATCGTGGGCCCCAATGGGGCGGGGAAAACCACCAGTCTCTCAATGGCGACGGGCCTGCTCGTCCCCGATCAGGGCACCGCTTTCATCCACGGCATCGACATCTGGAAAGACCCCACCGAAGCCAAGAAACTACTGGGCGTGATGCCCGATGGGATGCGCCTTTTCGATCGGCTTTCCGGGCCCGACTACCTCACTCATGTGGGAATGCTACGCGGCCTCACCGCGCCAGTTGCCCGCGAGCGCACCGCTGAGTTGCTTGCCGTCTTAGACCTGGAAGATGCGGGGAAGAAAATCATCGCTGACTATTCGGCAGGGATGAAGAAGAAAATTGCGGTGGGGGCGGCGCTGGTTCACGGCCCGCAAGTCGTGGTGCTAGACGAACCCTTCGAGTCCGTTGACCCCGTTTCTTCAACCAATATTCGACAAATCCTGCAGGGTTTCGTGCACAGCGGTGGCACGGTTATTTTGTCGAGCCACGTGATGGCGACTGTGGAAAAACTGTGCGACCACCTCGCGGTGATTAACGAGGGACGCGTAGTGGCTGCCGGTACTGTCGAGCAGGTTGCCGCAGGTATGGACCTGGAAGCGCGTTTTGCTCAGCTCGTGGGTGCTGCCAATGGCGAGGGGAAACTTTCATGGCTTGGCAACTAGCGGCAATTCGACTGAAGTCGCAGTGGAACCAACTGCGTTCCCAAACCTGGATTTTGGTGCTTTCGATCCTCGGGTACCTGTACGCCCTCGCCGTAATTACCGGCGTTGGAATCGGGATGATTGTTACCTCGATTAACGCACCCGCGCTGGCCACACTGATCTTGCCGACGGTCGGCATCGTTTTCACCGCCGGTTGGATAGTGTTCCCTGTCGTCTTCTCGAGCGCCGAAAACACTTTGGCACCCCCTAAATTGGCGCCGTTTGTGGCGGCGACTCCGCGTCTTGCTCGCAGCATTCTGCTGGCGACGCTAGCTGGCGTGACCGGGGTATTCCTTCTCTTGGCCGCCGGCATACAGCTAGCCGGATGGTTCTTGGCGCAGGGGGCGGCCGCTGGCGTCACCTCAATTCTGAGCGCCGTTTTGGGAATAGTTACCTGTCTGGCGTGGAGCCGAGTCGTGACGACCACGGCTTCAAAAAGTCAGAGTTCGCGTTCGGGTCGTGACCGTGCCGGCCTGATCGGTTTCGTAGTCATCTTGCTGGTGTTCGTTCCCCTGATGATGATCGCACCAATTCTGGTCGACGAGGTGACAGAGGCCGGGCTGGCGCGGGTTCTCGAAGTTCTACAGTGGACTCCTCTGGGCGCCGCCTGGACGTTACCGGCGGCGGTCGCCGCGGGGCAGTGGGGAATTTTCGCCGGACAACTGGCAATCGCGATGGGTACCGCCGCACTGGGTGTGTGGCTCTGGACAGTGCTCTTACCGCCGGCCATGTATGGTCACGCCACTGCGCTGACTGAACACCAGCTGCAGACCGTCCGCACCGCGCGGGAGGGGCACTCCCAAAAGCGTGAATCTACTCGAGTGGACTCACCACAGTATTTGAGATCCGTTGACCGGTGGGAGCGCCTGGGTGTGCCGGGGCCCGCCGCCTCCATCGCGGCGCGTCAGAAAATCTACTGGTGGAAAGACCCACGCCTTTCCGCCCAACTAATCTCGGCGCTACTGCTGTTTATTCTGGCGGCTGTTTGGCCGTTTGTCTCCGATAGACTCGGGGAAATGTCCGATTCCTCTCCGGATTTTTCAACCGGATACACCCTGGGGATGCTCTCCCTCGCGGCACTGCTATTGGGGCAGTTAATTGGGACGCTCCTCCAGTTCGATTCGACGGCCTTCTGGGTGCAGGTGGCCTCCGACACTCGGGGCAGAGATGACCGTCTGGGTCGTTTCCTCGGCTCACTGATACCAACAGCTGGTTTCCTGCTGGTCGGCACCTTGATCTGCGGCTTCGTCATGCGACTCGACGCCACCATGTTCCTGGCCCTCCTGCTGGGGTCCTTCACCCTTTACGGTTGTTCAGCGGCGACAACTCTGGTGATCGGCGCCCAGTGGATCTACCCGGTGCAAACCCCTGGTGCGAACCCAATGACAGCCAAAGGTACCGGATATTTCGTCTCCACCATGGTGATCACCACCCTGTCGATGCTGGCAGCTGCAATAGTTGGCGCCATCCCGGTGGCAGTCCTGGTCATCGCACTGAACTTCGGTGCGATCGCCCTCATCGGAGCGGCCATTCTGGCGATCGTGTGGACTGCGGGAGCACTCTGGCTGGGGATCTACTGGGGCGGCCGCGTGCTGGATGCTTCGAAAGTCGAGTTGCTAACGAAAATGGCCTCCTGGCCCGGCCACGGAGTCAGCGCTTAGACACCCGGCGACGCGATGCCACTTACCGTCTCACCTGACTGACCGGCTACGCTGGTGGGGTGGCACATCTACTTGGCGCAGAGAACCTGCATATAGAATATCCGACCCGCAAAGTCTTCAGTGGTCTGACTCTGGGGATCAGCGAGGGCGACAGAATTGGTGTCGTCGGACGTAACGGTGATGGCAAGAGTACCCTCTTACGCTTGTTGGCAGGGGACTTGGAACCCGACGAAGGCCAAGTAATCCGCCGTTCCGGACTGCGGGTGGGGTACCTACCGCAACGCGACAACCTGGACGAAAATATCACCGTCGGCAGTGCCATCGTTGGGGACCGAGACGAATACGAATGGGCGTCAGACCCGCGGATCCGACAAATAATCACCGGGTTAGTTGGAGACATTCCCTGGGAAGCGACAGTTGGGACCCTCAGCGGTGGTCAGCGTCGCCGGGTGGCGCTGGCGGCGCTGCTAGTCGAGGATTGGGATCTACTCATTTTGGATGAGCCCACTAACCACCTGGACCTTCAGGGCATCGCCTGGCTGGCGGACCACCTGAATGGCCGCTGGACGGCGAACGCGGGCGGACTGCTGGTTGTAACTCACGACCGGTGGTTTCTGGATGAGGTCAGTCGTGACACCTGGGAGGTGCACTCCGGGGAGGTCCTCCCTTTCGAGGGCGGTTACGCCGCGTATATTTTGCAGCGGGTCGAGAGGGACCGGCAGGCGGCGGCAATTGAAAACAAGCGGCAAAACCTGCTTCGCAAGGAACTGGCCTGGTTGCGGCGCGGAGCTCCGGCTCGCACCGCGAAACCTAAGTTCCGTTTAGACGCAGCGGCCTCACTGATCAGCGATGTCCCACCTCCACGTGACTCAGTGGAGCTGACCCGTTTGGCTACGGGCCGTCTGGGCAAACGGGTGGTCAACGTTGTTGATGCCTCGGTGTCGTACGGTGAAAAAGAGATTTTCAAGGACGTGACCTGGCGGATCGGCCCGGGTGAACGCAGCGGAATCCTGGGCGCCAACGGCGCGGGGAAGTCGACACTTTTGCGACTGATCGCCGGCGAGTTGGAACCCACTAGCGGTCGTGTGACTCGCGGGAAAACCGTGCAGTTGGCAGTTCTTGATCAACAGTTCACGGCTTTGAATGAGATCGCTGATGACCGAGTCCGTGATGTTTTGGCGCGCACAAAAACCAGTTTCACCGTTGAGGGGCGCGAGCTGACTCCCGTTCAACTGCTGGAACGGTTGGGGTTCTCGAGTGCTCACCTCTCCGCCTATGTTCGGGACCTTTCCGGTGGTCAAAAGCGTCGGCTTCAACTGCTGATGATCCTCCTGGAGGAACCGAATGTGTTGATTCTGGATGAGCCCACCAACGATGTGGACACCGAAATGTTGGCGGCCATGGAGGATCTGCTCGACACCTGGCCGGGGACGCTTCTCGTGGTGAGCCACGACCGGTACCTGTTGGAGCGCGTCACCGATGACCAGTACGCGATCATCGGGGGGACCCTCAGACATGTTCCCGGTGGCGTCGACGAGTATCTGCGCCTATCCGAACAGTCCGATTCCTCTCAACTTGAAGCTTTGGAACCCGAAGACGCACCGGCAGAGACCTCCGGTGAAGTTTCGAAGTTGAGCGGTCGGGAACTGCACGAGGCAAAGCTCGAGCTGAGCTCTTTGGAGCGCCGCAGTCAACGGCTACGTGCCCGCGTTCAAGAAGCGCAAGAGGCTTTGGCTGAGGTCGATCCGGCCAACTACGAACTTTTGGCTGACCGGATGAAAGAGATCGCCAGTTGGGAAGCTGATGCGGAAAGTTTCGACGAACAGTGGTTAGAGTTATCGACCATTGTGGAGGACGCCGAGTAGGAACGGATCCCGCTGCGGGATTCGCTCACCTGTGGTTACATGGTTCATGTGAACACACAGGCGACGCTAACAGACGCTTTAGAAGACGTTTTCAAAATCATCGCCACCTTTTTCGAGGTGCTGGGAACAGTGGCGATGGTCGGCGGTTTCATTATCGCCATGATCCTGGGGATCCGAGCACTAACGCGCGGCGAGGGCGGTACAGCGTCCTTCCATGTGCTTCGCGTGACTCTCGGCGGCGCCATCCTTTTGGGTTTAGAAATTCTGGTCGCGGCCGACCTGGTCCGGACTATCACTTCGAACCCCTCAATCGAGGATGCCGTTATTCTGGGGCTCATCGTCATTATCCGAACGATCCTGAGCATGTCGATCCAGATCGAAATTGACGGCTGTTTACCGTGGCGTCGCGCTGCTCTAACTTCGGGCGCAACAGTGGTGGCCGGCCAGGTCCGTAAGGACCGGCAAGCTGCAGCTACCGCGAAGCAATCCGCGCAGGACTCAGAGCCAACACAGAGCTAAAGCCCTGGGTTTTGAGCATTGGGGTTTCACCAGGGCACAGCATCGGCAGCAATGGCGCCTGCCTGCCCGGTGATCCACCCGTTACGCGCCAGAGCGAAAGAAATGCCGGTTTCTGTGTCCCAGCAGGTCACACCTTTCTCGCGTGAACTGCAAGCAAAAGTGCCGTCAATTGCGGTGTTCTCATAGGCTAGGTCAACGGCCCCTGCGCCACTGACAGCTGCCTCTTCACCGCACGCAATTTGGACTCCCTGTCCGGTAACAACCAGGGTTGTCTTGATCTCGGGGCACATCTGGTAACCGCGGTCGGCATAGTTATTTTCGATGATGGTGCAACGTGCACTATCGTCGCCAATTTCGCAAGCAATATTCCCCGAAGGAGCTACGAATCGGTTGAGAGGAATCGCCGAGGTCGGGGCCGGGAACCGCACATTCGCCGTTTCGGTCGGTTCCGGCTCGGGAGTTTCCTCCGGTTCTGGGTCTACCTCATCGGGGGTTTCCACGGCGGTCGGGGTGGGTGAAGGCTGGGTTTCCGGAGCTGTGCTCCCCTTGTCCCCCACTCCCATCAAAAGGTAAACGACAATCCCCAGTGCGACGAGCGCAACGATAACCAGGGAAATGAGGACGATCACCAGGGCCGAGTTACTTTTCTCTGTTTCTTTGGCACTCGGCGGCGTTGGATCGGGCATCCCCGGGACAACGCTCCGAGCGGCAACAGGCGCCGACTGTGGAGGAATCACTCGGGGAGCTTGCCCAACTGGTGGGTGCGCCTGGACTGGGACAACGGGCGGGGCCACCACGGAAGTCGCTTCTAAGAACTCCTCTTCGGACCAAACCGCTGTGTTCTCATCCTCGGAGAAACTGGCCTCTACATACTCTTCACTAGCCTGGGTCTCTTCACTAGCCTGGGTGCCGGTGTTCGGAGTAAAGATTTCCGTCGAGTAATCGGCCTCGGGCTGCGGCGCATCCACAGCTGGGCTCTGGATTGCGGCGAGGGCGGCATCCAGGGCTGATATGACGGGGTCCGGCTCTTGTTCCGCGGCCTGCGCGGCGCTCTCTTCGGGTGCCCAAATTGATTGAGGTTGTTCACCGCTGAACTCTGGTTCGGGAAGATCCGCCACGCTGACGGCCTCCGCCGGTACCTGAACGGCCTCCACTTCGGCCTCGTAGGCTGCTTCGACCGGCTGATTAGCCCCAGCCCGTCGCGTTTCAACAGCCGCAGTAATGGCAGGATCCCCGAGGTTGACTAACCAATCAAGCAGTGCCGGGTAAGCATTCGGGTGGGACGCAATTAAGATCCGGACCTCTGGATTCGTCGATGCCAACTGAAAGAGAGTTGCGGCATCGGTCGTGGGGTCCAAAGCCTGCTGTTCCGCGAATTCCATGTTATTTCCTACCCTTCGTCACCGCTGTAATCCTACCGTGACTCGCGCTGTTACGCCCCACTCATTCCCAATAGTTCTTGGGCTCATCTGCTGGCTCGGCAAATCCGGCTGGAAATTCCTGAGTTTGTGCAGGTTCAGCCGGTATTTCCTGTGTTGCCCAAGCATCTGCGGGGGCCTGGGGATTCGGCAGCGGAGCGCTACTGGAGGTTTCGGCCCAACTGTCCTGCTGCACGAACTCTTGGGTCAAACCGTACAGAGCAGCCTCGTCTAACTGCTGCTGTGGTGTCGCCACTGGATTTTGAGCATAATCCTGCGGCTGCGACGCCGGGGGCGGGGGTTCCAGTGGAACCGTTGGTGTTGGAGGCGCGGGCGTTCCTCCTGGTGCTGGGGGTGGTGGCGGTGCGGCTAAGACCTGTCCGGTACCGAATTGTTGGGTGGGGCTTGGTACGCCAGCTGCCTGTGCCGAATAGTCGACCAGTGTGTCATTGGTGGCATAATCTTCGAACTGCGAAACGTCGGATGTTGACGCCGGCGGCAACAGTCCCTGTTCGATAAGCGTCATGCGTTCCTGCGCCTTCTTCTCGCGGCGGGTCGCCCTGGCAGCCGCGATCTTGCGGCGAAAGATAACCAACAGCAATGCGGCAATAAGAAGCAGCATGATCACGACTGCGATGATAATTAAGCTCACCAGACTTATGCCACTGAACCCGACCGTCACGATAGCGGTCTTCCCTGTCTGCGCGTTGTAGCCGATGGAAACGTCGTTATCCGCTAGGTCCCGAGTCGAGTTGAAAAGCGGGGCGCTCTGGGTCACGTGAACCTGACCAACATTAAAGCCACCGATCAGAGGCGAAAGATCGAGCTGGTACTCGCCCCACGCGTCGTTGCCGAAAAGGCCGCCCGAGTCACCGTAATAGAAGTATGATCCCGGCAAATATTCCCGCAGCAGAGAATCGTATTCCTTCTCTCCCGCTGAGAGCGTGACTCGGAAAACCGTGTTTTCTTCACCGGATTCTTCTTCAACGCTGATGCCTTCAAGGTCTGACTCTAAAGCCGCGACAATTAGTTCAGCCTCTTCAGCAGGCAGTACTTCGGTCGTAATTGACACCACTTGCGTGACGGAACCGGTCATCCCGAACTTAGTATCGACCGCCACTTCAAGGGATTCTGGGCCCACTGCTAAACCGATGGTTTCCTTATCTGCCGCGTGCGTCAAAGTGAATGGATCTTCGCTCACGACTGTGATGGCGCTGTCCGGCGCCATCAAGAACCAGTTTGTTGGAAAATGAAGCGTCGACTCCGCTATCCCGTCCCAGCCGGAGTCCCCACAAATATTCTCGCACTCAACCCAGTCAGTGAGTTCCATGCCGGCTATAAGCCCCGTTTTTTGAGTCAGTGCCCCCTCGACCTCAAAGGCGACCAACTCGGAATCGATAATGGTCGCGGTTTTTTCTCCCACCTTGTCAACGGGGGCAGTGAAAGTAACGGTCCACCGCTTCTCGTCGGGTAAACTGAGGTCCTCCAGTTCAAAGCCCTGATCGGTCAGGTCCTGGAAATACGCGTCGATCGCGACCTGGTTAAGTGTGTACTCGTCAGGGGACATTCCCAGGGTGACGCTTCGTTTCCATTCGTCCCCTTCCTCCAACCAAGATTCGACCTCGATCGAACGGATTCCCACAGCGGTTCCCGAGTCGAAGCTGATTTCATTGGAGTATTGCTGTATCTGGGCGCCCCCGTATTCCACGGTCGTAGTACTGCTGCCGAATATGTCGCCCGAATTGTCCTCAGAGACGACACCGTCGGCGATCAAACTGTTGGCCCCCCATTGCAGCAGATCAACGGAGGTGAAGTTCTCTTGAATTGAGACCCCGGAGATGAATACCGAGTCTGAAACTGTTACCCTCAACTCGACCTGGCCCTCGAATCCGGAGTAGTCAAGGAGTGACATTACCTTTTGTTTATAGTCACTGGCACTATCGAACGTGAGCGTGAAACCTCCGACGTAAGAGTCTCCGGAGGCTGCCAGCGGCACCATTGTCAGTTCACTGGGAAGATTCGCCTGAAGAGTGCGGTTCACCGCCGCAATGCCACCCACAGCATTGTCGTCGATGTCTGCGGCGTCGACAGTGAGGGTCATGGTGCGGGTACCGGCGCCGGCATTGTCGATTTTGAAAATTGTGTCGACGTCGGCGCCACAGGCAGAGAGGAAAACCGCGACCAATCCGATTAGGGCCAACAGAGTTAATTTAGTTTTCTTGCTGACTGCGTCGGAAAGTTCGGCCGTTGGGTAGGTGCCGCTGCGCATACTCACTCCTAGTGGGACAATGAATCATGATTTGAAAGTCATGCTCATTAATAATAGAGCATTTTCGCGGCCAGCAGATACTGACAGATATCGCTTGGACAATCACTGGGGCCGCAGGGTTGCCTGTGGGCAAAAAGTTAGCGTCCCAGCACCCTCACAGGTACTGGGACGCTAACGTAAAGACGCAGGTCCCGACACTAGCTAATCATCATTCCGACGATTATGACCACGACTGTGACCATCAGGATCCAAACCAGAGTGAACCAAGCGAACTGCACCAGCGGATAGCGCCGATGCGGGCCGTTACGCAGGATCGCCACATAGTTGAAGATCTCTACCATAAGGTAGAACCCGGTCCAAGCAACCATCACAATGGGGGCCAGGATGACCAGCACGCTGGACAGCCCCAGGACCGCGAGAACTGCCAGCGGCACGGACAGAACGGTTTGTGAAGTCGCGTACGCATCCAAGGACTGTTTGAAGGTAGCGGGAGATC
>CAYFQJ010000025.1:11710-12069 GCA_964345205.1 uncultured Actinomyces sp.
GTCTTTTGAGTCCAATAGAGGGTGACGACGCGGAGGAAAAACGCCGCGAAGAAAATAATCAGCAGCAAGAAGAAAAGTAAGGTCGCCTCGCCGAAGGACACCCTGTAGATCGGATAGAAGCTGTCCCAGTTAATAAAAGAGTCGAATGAGTTGGAGACCGCGTTAATGCTGTAGACAATCGTGGACGCAAAGGCGAGAGATGCCAAAATCGCGTTCCCCAACAGGGTGATTAGCCAGAACATCCAGCTGTTGCCGGTGCGCTGTTCGACTCTTTGGCCGATGTCCAAAGCTTCGAAGGGGCGCCCCTTCCACACGCTCTTAGATGCATCCCAAATTGAGCGGAAGGACTCAGTGAATGC
>CAYFQJ010000026.1:0-11996 GCA_964345205.1 uncultured Actinomyces sp.
TGTTCCTACACCGATACGAGTGGTAGCCCTTTTGCGGCGCTTTGCCGGAGCCGTCGTTTCTGGCGCTCGGGTGCGTCTTGCCTCGGGCCGAGCCCTCTGGCACCCAGAGCCGTGCGGAAAACGGCGAGGTCTCCGCCAGTTCCAAAATGATTAGCGCGACTGTTCTCAAGCGACTACAGTTTGATTATGTTCCCTAAGACTGCTGCCACTACGGCACCCAAATCTGCGCCGACGGCCAAGGCTGCCGGGTCGGTCCTTGTCGCCCTGATCGTTGTTGAAGTTACCAGCGGATTTGTCCAAGGTTTCTACACGCCTCTGCTTCCCGAACTGGCCGCACACGTCGGAGTCGGAACCGAGGCAATGAACTGGTTCCAAACGGCACAGTCGATGGCGGCGGCGGTTCTGGTTCCTCTCTTAGCCCGGATGGGCGACGTTTTCGGGGCCCGCAAAGTTCTTCGCGGAGCTATCCTGTCGGTGCTGATCGGAACCCTACTGATCGCCCTCGTCCCTTCGTTCCCGGTCGTCTTGCTGGGACGAGTCATGGTGGGGCCGTTGGGAGTGTGGCTCCCGCTGGCGGTTGCCATCGTTTATGCACGTGCAGCGGAGGGGTCCGCGACCCGGTCGATCACGATCCTGTCGGCATCACTGATGGGCGGAATCGTCATCGGCACTGTTGCCGCGGGCCTGGCTGAAACTCTGCTGCCGAACCTGACCATTTCGCTGCTGCTGCCCGCGGCGATGGTCGCGATTTCCACCTACATGGTGCTCTTCAAACTTCCTGCCGACCTGAACCTGCAAACAGGGAAAATCGACTGGCTCGGCTTCGCGGGTCTCGGCGCTTTCATGTTGGCGCTCATTTTGGCTCTGGCCTTCGTGGGCCCCTCGCACGCCGCGGCCTCAATAGCGCTCTTTGCCACCACCGTGGTTATCTTTGCGCTTTGGCTGTGGTGGGAAAGTAAACAGGACGACCCGGCCGTCGACCTCAAACTGGTTGTTTCCCGCAAAATGGGGCCGCTCTACGTCTCGGCCTTTGCTCTGGGCGTCGTCATGATTGATGCCCCACCGAATCTCGCCGACTATTTGAGTCGCGACCCGGAGCGTTTCGGCTATGGTTTCGCTGCCGCGCCCGCGATGCTGTCGGCAATGATTGCAGTAATGCTACTGTTCGCCACGGTCGGCGCTTTTCTTTCTTCGTTCTTGGCCGCCAGGTTCGGGATGCGCCGGGTCTTAGTTACCGCCGCTCTGATTGGGGCTCTGGGGCAGCTAATTATTATTCCCCTGCCGCACACCATGGCCGCTTTCTGGGTTTCAGGTAGTTTGACCGGTTTCGGCCTCGGTGTCCTTGTCGGTGCACTCCCGGCGCTGGTGGCTCACGCGGCACCGGCGGGTCGAACTGGAATCGCCAACGGTATTTATGCGTCACTGCTGGCAATGGGTGGCGCTGTCGGGGGTGCTGTTTTCAAGCAGGTTTTAGTGGCGTTTAGGGATGAGAACCGGATGACGGCCCTGGGGGGTTACATCACGATCTGGTCGATGAGTTTGGCTATTTTCCTCATCGCAGCAGTCATGATGAGCATCGTGGTTCTGCCGTCCAACAAGAAATAGTCCCCGGATTCGCGCACTAAAAAGGGGGGCCACCTGTGCAGGTGGCCCCCTTCAATGTTTTAGTTAGCGGTTACTTCACTGAAAAGATGGGGCTTCGGGGGTCTTATTCGACCGCTTCAGAACCCAAACGAGGATGCCGAAAACTAGGAGCCCGAGGCCCGAGATGGCCATGAGGTAGAAGCCGACAGCCGCAACATCCGTCAGACTCATTCCGGCGATCTCAACGACGGGGTTGATAACGCTGTACAGGTCGACAACGTTATACAGAGCGTTTGCCGCTGCAATGAGCGACAGAACGCCGAGGGCGATGCGGATTTGGCTGCCGGTAACGAACAGGCTGGCAATCGCGGTCCCGATGAGCGCCAGGGCGATGATAATTAATGTGATGAAGGCGGGCTGGTAGCCGTCCAGCTGCTGAATTTCGAGAACACTGACACTCAGTCCCACGTATCGTTTGGAGAACAGCGGAACAAACAGCGAGAGCAACAGTAGTGCCCCGAAAACGGCCAGCAAAATGGCGAGCCACGCGGGAACCATCTTAGTTGCGGCGTTCACGGCACCGGGAATGCGCGGGTTAGGCTGCTGAGCCGCAAACTGCGAACCCGGCTGCTGCACTGCTTGCTGGGGAGCATATCCGCCCTGTACTGTCTGAGCGGCCACTTCGGCGGCAGGAGCGGCGGGAGCAACCCGGGCGGCTTCCTGCTCACGGATCCAAATGATCAGCTCGGGGTAGGCGTTCGGGTGGGAAACAATCTGCGGCCATGCGGCTGGCTCTGCCACGGCGAGCTGCTGCAGTGAAGCGGCATCTAGATTCGGGTCAATACCGCCCGGGCCGGTTGCCGACAGGTAGTTTTCAGACATTATAGTGCTCCTATAAACACTGGGGGTGCGTCAGACGTATCACGCCGGAATGAAGCGTGAACTTAAGCCAATCAGAGTTCTTACGCTGAGAGCGACCCTAACAGGCAATTCCGGCGGTAATAACTAACGTCCGCAATTCGGCTGGCGACAGCGCCAGCGGGTTGTTCGGAAAAATTCAGATGGCCCCGCCAGCGAGAACCGACGGGGCCGCAAAGTGGCGCAGCACTAGGGTTTGGCGACGCGCGCGACCCCAACCAGAGCCGGTGACTGCACGTTCCCCAGGATCATTATGTCGGCGCGAGTCCACGGTTTATCTTCCTCAAAGAAGACGTTTTCGTCGGCAATCCACGAATTCCATATTCTTTCTGATTCAGCCGGAGAGCTGTGCGCTTTCGTGGCAATGTCGCGGGCCAAGCCGCGCTCCTTCGCCAGGTGGACATCCGACTGCACCCAAATTGTCGCGTCGAGAAAATCAGTCAGTGCGCGTTGCGACGATGCGACGCCCTCGACCACTACGGCCTCGACATCTGCGGCGACGCGGATCGATCCGTCACGTTCGTGCTTCCGCCACGCCTCGGGGACGTAATTGACTTCTTTGCCAGCACAGATTGGGGTGAAGACCTCCTCGATGGCCTCCTCATGCCAACCAAACATTGGAGCGTTCCACGCCAGGTCATCAGTGGAAACCAAACCGACGGGACCGCCCAACAGCCCCCTCAGCGTTCGCGCCAAGATGGTACTGAAAGTTGATTTACCGGCGCCGCTACGCCCATCGATAGCAATAATCCGAGGCCGGTCCTTGCCCTTGATCAGGTGCCATGCCAATTTATCGACGGGAACTTCGGACCAGGAACTTGCAGCTACTTCCGCGGTCCCTTCGTTCAGATTGATCATGCCCCCCATACTACCCGGCGACCAATACCGAGTGGCTAATAATGAGACCAAAGAACGCTTTAATCATTTTATTCAGACATTCAATCCTTGCACGCTTGCGCATGTATGCAAGTGTGGCTAAACTGGGTGCATGTTCAGAGTTTTGCGCGACCGCACCTATCGCCGCCTTTACGCCGCCCAAATTATCGCCCTCCTCGGAACCGGATTATTGACCGTTGCGCTGGGGCTGCTGTCGTACGACATCGCAGGGGATGAAGCCGGCGTGGTGATGGGGACGGCCCTCGCCATCAAGATGATCGCCTACGTGATCGTCTCGCCGATCGCCACGACGTTCTTCTCACGCTTCTCCAGGAAGAAAGTTCTGGTCGGCGCGGACCTGATTCGTTTTGCGGCGGCACTGTCACTGCCGTTCATCGACCAAGTCTGGCAAATCTTCGTGCTGATCTTTCTCCTCCAATCAGCATCTGCCGTCTTTACCCCCACTTTCCAGTCGGTAATCCCCGACATCCTTCCGGATGAGGACGACTACACTTCCGCACTGTCACTCTCGCGGCTCGCCTACGACCTCGAAGCCATCGTTTCTCCGATGCTGGCGGCGGCCGCGCTGTTGATCATCAGCTCGAACACACTTTTCTTCGGGACCGCAGCCGGGTTCATCGGTTCGGCACTCCTGGTCGTTTCCGTACTAATTCCGCGACCCCGCTTCGACGAGGCCGACCCCAAGAACGAGGAGCCCTTTCTCCGTCGAGCAGCGCAGGGAATCTTGGTTTTCCTTCGCTCCGGGAACCTGCGCCCCGTCCTCGCCGTGAACTTAGCGGTGGCGGCCTCCGGAGCGTTCATCATTGTCCAAACGGTGGTGGTGGTTCGCTCAACGTTGGGACTGGATCAGTCTGCGGTTGCGTGGATGCTTGGCGCGAACGGCCTCGGCTCAATGGTGGCGGCAATGGCACTGCCGGCAATTTTGCGGCGGCAGCCAGAGAAGAGGGTCATCGTAGCGGGAATGGTCCTGACGACAATCACAACAGCGCTCATCGTCCCGGTGCTGCTCAATATTGACCAACTGGGGGTGCTGGCGGTGCCCACGACCGCGACGCTGTGGTTGCTCATCGGCTTCGGATGGTCGACCTCGGCCACACCGCTGCCCCGCATTATTCGACGGAGTGTTCCCGACCGGGACCTCGTTAAGACGTTTGCGGGACAGTTTTCCCTTTCCCACTTGGCGTGGCTGCCGACGTACTCGCTCGTCGGGTGGGTCGGCGCCAAATCCCTGCCATTGGCGGCGGCGGTGATGACCGCACTGATCCTGATTGGTCTGGTGGCGACACTTCAATTGTGGCCCCAAGAAGACGCCTCCCACCAACAGGGACGATCTGAAACAATGGAGGCATGATCCACGTGACAGAGGACCCTCCCCCCAAACTGGGGAACGACCCCGAGGAAATTGTTCACGCCGCCGACCTGCTCCGGCTTCTCGGCGATCCGACCCGGCTGGGTATCATGGCACTGCTGGCAGATCAAGAACTCTCCGTCGCCACGATCGCCGCCGCCCTCAACCGGCCCGTACCCGCAGTTTCACAGCATTTGGCGAAATTGCGTTCCGGGCATCTGGTTTGCACGCGGCGTGAGGGACGCACAATTTTCTATCGCCACGCCGACGACCACCTGTCGTCATTGGTTGACAATATTTTGGTTCACGCCGCCCACAGTTTAGAGGACGGCCCCCACTGATCGCCCCGCGTCCTTGACGTCATATTGCAGGTGATAGCGCCGTTGCAGTTCGCGCACCTGCGGCGACAGCTGCGCACTGGGCCCCCGCACCTGCACCACTGGTGCCACCTGATTGACCGGCAGCGTCGCCACCGGCGGCAACGGAACCCCGAATTCTTCCAACCACTGCGCCAACTGCGCCGAGCTGGAAGCATAAACGATATCGCCCAATCCGACCCAGGCGTGGGCGGCGGAACACATGGGACAGTGTTCACCCGAGGTAAAGACCGTTGCCGAGGCGCGCTCCTCGGGACTCATATTTTCGGCGGCCCAACGCGCAATGGCAAATTCTGGGTGCTGGGTATCGTCGCCACCGCGAATCCGGTTGTGATCTTCGAATCGCCGCCGCCCAATGCCGTCGACCAGCACCGACCCGAAGGGAGCATCACCCGAGCGCAGCGCCTCCGCGGCCAGTTCAACACACCGGGTCAGATGCTCCGTGTCCCCCGCCAATAATTCCGTCACTGCCGTCCCCGTCATTCCGTTTCCATTTGCGCTTCATCGACCTCGGCCGCCGAAGAATCGCGTAACTGAGCCAAACTGGCGGTCCAGTGTGCCATAAAATCTGTTTCTCCCAGACGCTTCCGACGCATCCACGAAGTTACTTCAAAGTTGCATTTACTGGCGTTGCAGGACGCACAGGCCGGAACAACGTTGGTCAGGGTATAGCGCCCTCCGCGAGAAATCGGAAGAACACAGTCCTTTTGCAGTTTTCCGAGGTCATCGCTCTTACCGCAGTAGGCGCACGCCTCCCAGGTGGCCAAAATCAGTTTCCACTGACCTTCGGTCAGGTCGTTAGCAGCTGCCCGAACACGCCGCTGCCGTCGTTTGGAGGCACGCCGCTGACGCAGGTTAGCCATTTCTCCCTCTCTGCCAGAAACGATGACCGTCAATTCCAAGCCACCACATCGCTGACTAACAGCCTACCGATACCCACCGAACCAGGCAGAACAGCCCCCGGCGGGCCACGAACGAGGGCGAAGCGCACAGCGCGATCCAACCTCACAACTACCTCGACTAAACCGCCTGTGACCTCCACGTTAATGTATAACTCGGCAATACCTCGCGCCCTCATCTCACTATTTATAACCCTTTTATCGCCGACAGAAAACGGGCGTAACATTGTTTCCCTTGCAGACATATAAATTAATTCATAGAGGATGAGATACCTTGCATACTGGCCGGACCGCAACCAACGCGATTCCCCCACAGGCTTCACACCCCGTAATTTTGGAAGACCTCGGCTGCCGCATCGCGACCGGGGAACTGCAGGTCGGCACCGTCCTCACTTTGAAGGACTTGGAGCAAGAATACGCAGCTTCGCGAACAATAATTCGTGAGGCCGTGCGCGTCCTTGAATCCAAAGGTCTTGTCGAGTCCCGCCAACGAGTTGGCCTCACAGTTCAACCTGAAACAAAGTGGCATTGTTTGGATCCGACGATGATTCGGTGGCAGCTAAGCGGGGAAAACAATCGGAACCACGTTATGAACCTGGTGGAACTGTGGGTCACCATCGAACCGATTAGTGCCCGACTCGCCGCGCAACGGGCGCGACCGGAGCAGCGCCAAAGACTGAAGCAACTGGCAGAAACCCTTTATGACAAAGGGACCGCGGGCGAGGGCGCACGCTATGGCTACCAAGAGACTCTCACAGATTTCCACACCCTCATCCTGGAGGGCACGGAAAACCAAATGATCATTACTCTGATTCCCTCGGTTCGCCAGGCAGTCGCCGCCAGCCGCCGCATTTATACCGCGCCCCGGTTCCCCTCGCTGGCAATCCTCGACGCCCACACGGCCATCGCGGAGGCAATCAACCGCGGCGACGCAGATTCGGCCGAGGAACACTGCCGGGGCTACACGCGGTCCATATTGGCTGACCTCGAAGCCCGTCGCAGCAAAAGTGTCTAATAATGAGGTCGATGGTCTTGCTCTCCCAGCCTTCACGTTCCGTCGCGAGTCCCGCGAAGTGGGCGCGAAGTCGGCGGAGGGCGCCGGACCGTTATCCTTTACCCGTCGGCACCTCAACTCAGGAGGCTGCCATTCCCTCGAAGTTGAATCAGGTGACTAAATCAATGAGTGTTCCCCGCAACAACCCCCTCGACGACGCGAATCAGCAGCTGATTACCGCCACCGAATTTCTAGGTCTCAGCGAAGGTATCTACAAGGTGCTGTCAACGCCCCGACTCGAAATGACGGTTGCGGTTCCGTTCACCCTCGACGACGGCACCACTGACGTTCTTGTCGGCCACCGCGTGCAACACAACGTCAGCCGTGGGCCAGCCAAGGGTGGCGTACGTTTCAGCCCCCACACCGACCTTGACGAAGTTCGGGCGCTCTCGATGTGGATGACCTGGAAGTGCGCACTGCTTGACCTGCCCTTCGGGGGGGCCAAAGGCGGCGTCCAAGTTGACCCTCGCCGCTACTCCAATTCTGAATTGGAACGCATCATGCGTCGCTACACTGCCGAACTGATGCCGATTCTCGGGGCCGAGAAGGACATTCCCGCACCCGATATGGGGACCGACGAACGAATGATGGCCTGGATGATGGACACCATTTCCGTCGCGACCGGACACACCGTCCTCGGCTCAGTTACCGGCAAGCCGGTTGAACTTGGTGGCTCTCTCGGTCGTGCGGCCGCCACCTCTCGCGGTGTCGTTTTCACGGCGCTGTCGGCAATGGAATCGCTGGGAATGAACCCCCACACGACCACCGCAGCCGTTCAGGGCTTCGGCAAGGTCGGCCGCGGCGCGGCACGTTTCCTCCACGAAGCCGGAGTGAAAGTTGTCGGCGTTTCCGACGTTTACGGCGAAATCTACGCCGAGGGCGGTTTGGATATTCCGGCCCTGGAAACTTTCGTCGACCGGACCGGGACAGTTGTCGACTTTCCCGGCTCCGAGCCCATCAACGGCTCACAGGGCGGCAGCCTGCTTCACCTGGATGTGGATCTTTTGGTACCGGCCGCCGTCGAAGGCGTCATCACCGGTGAAACTGCGCCCGGGATCAAAGCCCGCCTAATCGTTGAGGGCGCCAACGGGCCCACAACTCACGATGGTGACATCAACCTCGCCGAACGCGGCATCACAGTGGTGCCAGATATTTTGGCCAACGCCGGCGGTGTGGTCGTTTCTTACTTCGAGTGGGTGCAGGGAACGCAGGCCTACTGGTGGAGTGAGAAGGAAGTCAACAGCCGACTTCGCGAACGCATGGACATGGCGTGGCAGCAGGTCAGCAACTTTGCGGCACGAAACCAGATGTCGCTGCGCTCAGCCGCCACGACAATGGCCGTGCAGCGGGTGGCCCGGGCCCACGAACTGCGTGGCCTCTACCCGTAAACCGCACATGAGTGAACTGTGCAGTAGCTCTTAACCCCGTTGGGGGCCGATCCGCCAGGATCGGCCCCCAACTCGTATTGCGAACTAAACTATCAGTCAGTTTTCGCGCGGGTCAGTCTCCGCTGCATGCCGCTGTTCCCTCAGGGCAACATATTTTGCCAGTGATAGTTCAGCCACCGAGTTGACCATCATCATGGTCCCCACCAGCGTTCCCAGGCGTCGCAGCCAGGGACGGTTCGCGGTCCGGCGCCGCGAAACTGTCACCAAGGCACCACCAATTAGGGCTTCACTGGCAGCGACAACCGGGGGCAGCCACGGATACTTCACGACCACACTGGTGTACGTGTTCCAGATATTCGGTTCGTCTTGGCGTTCCGAGAGCAGCAGGTCGACACTGCGGCCGATGGCATTTGAGATCCCGCGGGCCTGATGAAAAACGGCCCCGCTGATCTGGTCGATCCGGCGCGTACCGCCAAGGAACTCAGTGACTTCTTCGGGCAGGCCCAAACTGGTGATGAACGCGCGGACGGCCTCAATATTGTGCAGCTCGGTCGACTTAATGGCCCCCTCCAGATCAATTCCGGGGACCGCATCATGGATCGCCACAATATCGGGGTGAGAACCGACCAGTTTGTGTGCCAATTTGATCGCCTCGGGGTCATCAGAGCGACCTCCGGGAATGATGATTTCTTCCATCCCCCAGTTGTACGTGATCATCGATTCGTGGTCGTCATCTTCGATCAGGAAAGCCTGGAAGGTATCACCATCGGATACCAGCGACACCAGCGGAACATCGCCGAAGTTCCAACTGCCGGAGCTATCCGCAATTTCAGCCAGGAGGGCGCGTTTACCGCTGGGCAGTTCCAAATCGGCCAGGTCGACGCCCTCGAACGCGGCAAGCAATGGCACCGCAGAGGCCGGTGTTGCGCTGATTTCCACGACCCGCAGGGGGCCGCCGCTGTCTTCGAGGGACTCTAAGTTATCGACACTGACCCCGTCGGGAAGCCGGTCGATTCCCATGTCACCGATCATTACTTCGGCGTGGAACTTGCTGGCTAAACCTTCGATGCAGTCGATGAGGAGCGGCCCGGATTGGATTTCCGAGCTGTCGGCGGTGAGGATGCCCAGGGTATCGCCGTCGGTGGCGACACGGATCCCCACCATATTTGGAGATTTCGGGAACCATTCAAGTTGGGCCACTAGGTTCAGGTCGGTCAAATGGTCGGATAGTTGCTGGATGTCTAAATCGCCGGCAATAATCATGCCTTCGATGCACTGCCAGGTTTTGCTAGTCATTGAGTGCCCTTCCTCTGGAACTATCACACCACGTATTTGGCTGTCTGTCATGAGCAATGAGGCCCGCCGTTAATCAACGGCGGGCCTCATTGGCAATTACCTGGTGTTATTCACCCAAAACTGAAACTACTTGTTGATGGTGGTACCCACCGAGCCCAGACGCTGGCAGGCTTCGACAACGCGAGCGGCCATGCCGGCTTCTGCCGCCTTGCCCCAGGAGCGAGGGTCGTATTGCTTCTTGTTGCCGACGTTGCCATCAATCTTGAGGACACCGTCGTAGTTCTTCAGCATCCAGTCAGCAACGGGACGTGTGAAGGCGTACTGCGTGTCAGTGTCAACGTTCATCTTGATGACACCGTTGGCAACAGCCGTGGCGATTTCCTCTTCGGAGGAACCTGAACCACCGTGCATGACGAGATCGAAAGGACGGTCGCCGACACCGTAGGCGGCGCCAACTGCAGCTTGAATTTCGCCCAAGATCTCTGGACGGAGCTGCACGAAGCCGGGCTTGTAAACGCCGTGGACGTTACCGAAGGTGAGGGCGGTCAGGTAGCGACCGTTTTCGCCCAGGCCCAAAGCCTGTGCGGTCTTCATGCCGTCCTCAACGGTGGTGTAAAGCTTTTCGTTCATTTCGCCGACGACACCGTCTTCTTCGCCGCCGACAACGCCGATTTCGACTTCCAGAACCGTGCGTGAAGCATTTGCCAGTTCGAGCATCTTCTGGGCGATTTCGAGGTTCTCATCCAATGGCACAGCGGAACCGTCCCACATGTGTGACTGGAAGAAGGGCAGACGACCAGCTTCAACTTCGGCAACTTCCAGTTCCATCAGGGGAAGGACCCAGGTGTCGAGGTTGGGCTTGGAGCAGTGGTCGGTGTGGAGAGCCACTGTGATGTTGTAATCTTTGGCGACCTCACGGGCGTAGGCGGCCATGGCCAGCGACCCGGAAACGCGGTTCTTGACGGTCGAACCGGACCAGTATTCGGCGCCACCAACGGACACCTGAATGATGCCGTCTGATTCGGCTTCGGCGAAGCCCTGGAGAGCCGCCGTTAGAGTCTGTGAAGACGTAACGTTAATGGCGGGGTAAGCGAAACGACCGGCCTTGGCACGGTCGAGCATTTCCTGGTAAACCTCAGGTGTTGCGATTGGCACGAGAGCCTCCTCATATAACTGACCTTTGCGTCCTTATTGTCCCACAAGTAGGGGGTAAATCCTAGCTCGCAGCAGAGGTTGTTAGCGGGAAGTGGCGGCCATCACCCATGCTGGGTAACCCATGCCCACATAGCGATTGCCGCGGCGTGGCCGACGTTCATTGAGCGCGTCGAGCCGTGTTGCGTAATGTGGTAGATCGCTTCACATTCTGCCTGCATCTGGGCACTTAGTCCGGCTGATTCTTCGCCGAAAACCAGAACGGCGTCGCGGGGAAGCTCGGCCTGCTCTAAAGGGAGCGAGCCGGGAATATTGTCGATACCGATTATGTGGCGTCCACGTCCGCGCAACTCGTCCACAAAATCTGCAATTTCCGGGAAATGTTCAACCTGCAAATATCGGTCGGTAACCATCGCCCCGCGGCGGTTCCACCGGCGACGCCCCACGATGTGCACGGCGCTGACTCCCAGGGCGTTGGCGCTGCGAACGATTGAGCCAATATTGAAGTCGTGCCCCAAGTTTTCGATGGCCACTTCAAAACCCAAAGAGCGAGCGGCGATCGCCTCACTGATCGCTTCGCGGGTCCAGTAGCGGAACTCGTCCTCGACATTGCGGTAATCGCCCTCAACCAGCAGTTCATGGTCCCAGTGGTCACCGTCGGGGAGAGGCCCTTCCCACGGCCCAACACCCCGCCGCGGAAGACTGTTGTTGGCAGCAGTTTTATCGTTCACACGTGTCAGTGTCCGCCAGGGAGTGCGGTTCGGGCAAATACTCAACCCGGAAAGTGTCAGCGCCGTCACGAGGGCGCGGCAATTCGGCAGCTCACATTTGGGGCAGTTGCCCGCTGATTCCCTGCACTACCCGGCGTGGGAGGATCCGCGCCAGACCGTTAACGGTTTTGTAGAAGGCCGTGGGTGTCACGGTCATTTTGCCGCGGCGCACCGCTGCCAAAGCGTCGGTGACGACCCGTTCAGGAGTGGACCAGAAAAAGTCGGGCAGGTCCAGCAGTTCGCGCCCCATGCCCAGCCACTGCGAGCCCTGGCCCGGAAACAACCATGCGATCATCATTGGCGCGCGAGATAG
>CAYFQJ010000027.1:0-954 GCA_964345205.1 uncultured Actinomyces sp.
GGGTCGGAGATGTGCCGGTAGATAAAAATCACCCCGGATGTGCCGGTAGATAAAA
Source organism: uncultured Actinomyces sp. (assembly GCA_964345205.1). Classification (GTDB taxonomy): domain Bacteria; phylum Actinomycetota; class Actinomycetes; order Actinomycetales; family Actinomycetaceae; genus Scrofimicrobium. The sequence goes on from CAYFQJ010000027.1 coordinate 56, forward strand.
ATCACCCCGGGTGTCGGAGTCCAGCGATATTATGGGAGGACGCGCATCTAGTGGGAGGGGTGAACTGTCGGTGGAGCAGAATTCTGAAGGGCATCTTCACTGGCGCCCGCTCACGAAAGAGATCCCGACAACTCCGGGTGTTTACCGCTTCCGCGATGCCGAGGGACGCGTCCTCTATGTGGGGAAAGCAAAGAACCTGCGTAACCGGCTCACCAGCTATTTTCAGGCCACCGAACTGCTCCACCCGAGGACGGCCCAAATGGTGGCAGCCGCCCGCTCAGTGCAGTGGACGATCGTTGCCACCGAAGTTGAGGCGCTGACCCTTGAGTTTCAATGGATCAAAGAGTTTGCGCCAACCTTCAACGTGATGTTCCGGGATGACAAGTCCTACCCCTACCTCGCGGTGAGCATGGGGGACGTCTACCCTCGCGTCTCAGTGTCGAGGGACGCCAAGAAAAAAGGCACGCGTTATTTCGGCCCCTACACTCAGGTTTGGGCGATTCGCGAAACAATCGACCTGCTCTTAGGGACCTTCCCGGTCCGCACCTGCAGCGCCGGAGTTCTTCGTCGGGCGCAAGCTCAGGGGAGGCCCTGTCTGCTCGGCTATATCGACCGCTGCTCCGCCCCCTGCGTCGGCCGTATCTCTGAAAGCGACCACCGGAAGCTGGCGGAAGATATCTGTCAGTTCATGGACGGCAAAACGGCACCCTATGTGGCGCGACTCAAAGAAGAGATGCAGAGCGCTTCAGACGACTTAGATTTCGAACTGGCCGCGAAACGTCGGGATCAACTCAATGCCTTAGAGAAAGTTCAGGAACGCAACCGTATCGTTCTCGACTCAAATACGGATGCGGACATTTACGCCATGGTTTCTGACGACCTCGACGTGGCGGTCCACG
>CAYFQJ010000027.1:964-11294 GCA_964345205.1 uncultured Actinomyces sp.
ACGCCTTCTACGTTCGGGGAGGGAGGGTGCGAGGTACGCGCGGATGGGTTCTGGAGCGCGCCGACTGGAGAACAGACGGTGAATTGTTTCGTGATTTCTTAGAGCAAAGGTACCTGGACAGTGCTGCCCAGCCACCGGGTCGTACTCGCAAGAATGCCCCTGTTTCGGTGGATGACGTTGAACATCTTCCCGTCACGGCGCTGCCCGCACAGATTCTGGTGTCGATGCGCCCCAGCGACGCCGAGTTCCTCGAAGGGTGGCTCTCCGAAATGCGCGGAGGTCGCGTGCGCATTCAGGTACCGCAGCGGGGCGCGAAGGCGGAACTGATGGAAACGGTCAGTGACAATGCGCGGCATGCTTTGGATCTGCACAAGACGCGCCGGATGAACGATATTGAGCAGCGAGCCACCGCCCTCGAAGAACTGCAGTTGGCGCTGGGGTTGACGCAGGCACCACTGCGGATCGAGTGTTTCGATATTTCGCATACTGCCGGTAAAGACCGGGTCGCGTCGATGGTGGTCTTTGAGGACGGGGCGCCGCGTAAGGACGCCTATCGCACTTTCAATATTCAAGGCACCGACCCGGACGGGAAGAACGACGACACAGCAGCGATGACTGAGGTGCTGACCAGGCGGTTTCGTCGTTCAGAGTCGGATGACGTTTCGACTCGCGATGACGACCCTTTGATCTCTGGCGAGGTCGAAGCCGGGGCCGTGCGGCCGCGCCGTTTCGCCTATCGGCCCGACCTTCTTGTTGTTGATGGTGGAGCGCCGCAGGTGAATGCGGCCCGGGACGCCCTCGTCGCGGCGGGGGTTGAACTGCCGGTAGTGGGACTGGCAAAACGGTTAGAGGAGATTTGGTTGCCGGGTGAAAGATTCCCCGTTATTTTGCCGCGCACATCTGCCGGTCTTTACCTCATGCAGTATTTACGGGACGAATCGCATCGCTTTGCCATTCGAAAACATCGGGCGAAGCGGACTAGTGGGCAGACCCGCTCAGTTCTGGACCAGATCCCTGGTTTGGGGCCTTCTCGGCAGCAGGCTTTGCTCAGAAAATTTGGTTCAGTTAAAAGGATTCGGGAAGCATCTTTGGAGCAACTGGTGGAAACCGACGGTATCGGCGATAAGTTAGCTCGTGTAATTCTGGATGCGCTAGCACCCAAAGACCAGTCGAGTACGGACGCTAATCAGGCACAATAGTCAGAAAGGTGGCACGCTGTACGTATGGAAAACTCCACTGAACCAACCGTTGCTAACCCGTTGACCGTCCCGCACGGAATCCCCCTTCTGGATCAGAAGGCTCAGAATGAAAGCGGTGAAAATTCGGAGACCCAAGAGGTCGTCATCGTCACCGGGCGGTCAGGAGCCGGTCGGACGCAGGCGGCTAATGCGTTGGAAGATCTGGACTGGTACGTGGTGGATAACATTCCGCCCAGCCTACTCCCGACCCTGGCCGGAATGATGACATCAAGTGGCTCCGGTGTTCATCGCTTGGCCGCTGTCGTCGACGTCCGCGGCGGTGAGTTCTTCGAAGATTTGGAACGCGTTCTCGATGAACTTCGGGCGCAGGATATTTCGTACCGGTTGGTGTATTTGGAGGCCAGCGACGCCGAGCTGATACGTCGCTTCGAATCGAATCGCCGACCTCACCCACTGCAGGGCGACGGAACTCTCCTGGACGGTTTGGCTCGTGAACGTGAACTTCTGGCTCCGCTGCGGTCCCGGGCCGACGCCATTATTGACACCACGAATCTGTCTGTTCATGAATTGTCACGCCACATGCGGGATGAAATTGCAGGTGAGGGCGATCGGCCCGTGCAGATCACTGTGCAGTCATTTGGTTTCAAACACGGCTTACCACTAGACTCCGAATATGTTGCGGACGTGCGGTTCCTAGCCAATCCGTACTGGGTCGGGGAGCTGCGGCATCTGACCGGGCGCGATGAAGCGGTCGCCGAATACGTTCTCGATCAGGAGGGGGCACGGGAGTTCGCTCAGACGTATGTCAAACTGATCGAAGGTACCCTCGACGGGTTTCGTCGGGAACTGAAACCTTTTGTCACCGTAGCCATTGGATGCACCGGAGGACGCCACCGTTCCGTAGCGATGATTGAGTACATTGCGAAGCTTCTGCGCGAGGACGGACATCAAGTCCAGGTTATCCACCGGGATGTAGGACGGAAATAGACGATTGAACATTGATTGGGCGCAGTGGTCGGCGACGACCCCGGATTCGCTCGGGCAAAAGGTGGTGGCGTTCGGGGGCGGCCACGGGCTGTCGGCTACGTTAAAGGCCCTTCGGCACCTCACCTACGAGTTGACGGCGATCGTCACCGTTGCCGATGATGGCGGCTCCTCGGGAAGACTGCGCGCCGAAATGGACGTTTTGCCTCCCGGGGATTTGCGTATGGCTCTGGCCAGTATGTGCGATGAGTCCGAATGGGGGCGCACCTGGCGCGACCTCATGCAATTGCGTTTCGACACTGACGGTCCCCTCAACGGGCACGCCCTCGGAAACCTCCTGATCGCCGGTCTGTGGCAAATGTTCCCCGACCCGGTTGTGGGCCTGGAATGGGTGGGCCGGCTGCTGCACAGTCAGGGCCGAGTGTTGCCGATGAGCGAAGTTCCCGTGAAGATTACGGCGCAGATCTCGACTCCCGATGGGGAAGAGACCGTGCAGGGGCAAACTAATGTGGCGACTGTGGGTAAGAAAATTACTGACGTCCATTTGGATCCCCCTGACCCGCCGGCACCGGCGGCCGCGATTGAAGCAATCGAGCAGGCCGACTGGGTGATCCTCGGTCCCGGGTCCTGGTACACCTCTGTCCTGCCGCACCTGCTGGTGGCTGACCTGCATCGGGCGCTCGTGACGACCCCGGCGCATCGCGCCTTGGTGATGAACCTGTCGATGGTCAGTGGAGAAACACAGGGGCTGACGGAGGGCGACCACATTCGGGTCCTCCACCAGTTTGCACCAGATTTCAAACTTGACGTGGTCATCGCCGATCCGACGGTTGTGGAAGATGTTGATGACCTGATTGAGGCGGCCGAGCTGGTGGGTGCTCGGGTGATGCTGCGACAGGTGAGTACAGGCACAGGGGAAGCCTTGCATGATCCGCTTCGTTTAGCGGCGACACTGCGGGATGCCTTCGACGGATATTTGGGTGAAGTCGGAGAGAGTGAGGAGTGGTTAGTCTGAGATTCCGCCACCGGAATCGAAGGCGAACCTTGAAAGGGATGGGGCATTTATGGCACGACGGCAGTCGCTGTCGCTGACGCAAGATCTGAAAGATGAGCTGGTTCGTTTACGTATAGATCAACCTGCACATGCGGCGGCAGAAACGGCAGCTCTACTACGGTTTGCGGGCGGATTGCACCTGGTCGGGGGACGCATCCTGATTGAGGCCGAAGTTGACTCGCCACTGGTCGCCCAAAGACTGCGATCATTCCTGCATTTTTTGTATCAGGCGGAATCAACTGTTGTTGTGGTGAGCGGGGGTGCTCTGCGCCATGGAGACCGCTATGTGGTGAGGGTCGTAAAGAACGCCGATGAGTTGGCGCGCCTCACCGGCCTGATCGACGCTGCCGGACGGCCGGTTCGCGGATTGCCGCCACAAATAATTTCTGCTGGGATAGCCGAGGCAGTGGCGACCTGGAGGGGTGCCTTCCTGGCACGCGGTTCCCTCATGGAGCCGGGACGATCCTCTTCCTTAGAAGTGACGTGTCCGGGACGCGAAGCCGCACTGGCTCTAGTTGGGTGTGCCCGACGTTTGGGGGCGGCCGCTAAATCTCGTGAAGTTCGCAACTCTGACCGGGTAGTGGTGCGGGATTCTGAGGCGATCGGCGCCCTCATCGAACAAATGGGTGCGTTAGAGACGCTCGAGAAGTGGAAGGTCCGACGCGAGAAACGCGAGGCTCGGGGAGCGGCGAACCGCTTGGCCAACTTTGATGATGCTAACCTGCGACGTTCAGCTCGGGCGGCGGTCGCGGCTGGTGCTCGGGTCGAGAGGGCCTTTGAGATCCTCGGGGAAGATATCCCTGACCACCTGCGCGAGGCCGGTGAGCTGCGTCTGAAGCATAAGCAGGCCTCACTGGAGGAACTGGGGCAGCGTTCCGATCCGCCGTTGACGAAAGATGCGATTGCCGGTCGCATTCGCCGGTTGTTGGCGTCCGCCGATAAGGTCGCGCGGGAACGTTCCGTGCCTGATACTGAAGCGGCGCTCACATTTGAAATGCTTGACGGCAATTAGATCAGGTGCCCGGCGGCCGTCCTGGGACATAGGTACCGAAGTAACTGAGGTATGTCCCACTTCCCAGAGCGGACAGTCTCTCCACAAGCACACATTAAAGGTGTAAATTAGAAGGTGCATTGCCGCGTAGTAGCGCGGGCCGATTCGTAAACCACGATTCGGTTATTGACAACGACGTGCCCTGGCGGGCACTGCAGGAGGACATAGTGACCATCCGCGTAGGTATTAACGGTTTTGGCCGTATTGGACGTAACTACTTCCGCGCCATCCAGGAACAGGGCGCCGATATTGAAGTAGTAGCGATCAACGACCTGACAGATTCCAAGACACTGGCACACCTGCTGAAGTACGACTCGGTGGCCGGACGTCTGGACGCCGATGTTACGTACGAAGACGACGCGATTCTTGTTGACGGCAACCGGATTGTTGCTTTCGCAGAACGCGATCCCAAGGTTCTTCCCTGGGGCGAACTGGGTGTTGACGTTGTTATCGAGTCGACCGGTTTCTTCACCGATGCCGAGCAGGCCAGGGCCCACCTTGAAGCTGGTGCCAAGAAGGTCATCATCTCTGCTCCCGCAAAGAACGAAGATGCCACCATCGTCATGGGCGTAAACGAGAAGGATTACGATCCCGCGACCGACAACATCATTTCGAACGCATCTTGCACCACGAACTGCTTGGCCCCAATGGCTAAGGTTCTGGACGACGCTTTCGGTATCGACCGTGGCCTCATGGTTACCGTTCACGCTTACACCGGGGACCAGCGCCTCCTCGACGCGCCTCACAGCGACCTTCGTCGCGCTCGCGCCGCCGCAGTCAACATTGTTCCTACCTCAACCGGTGCTGCCAAGGCTGTTGCCCTGGTTCTGCCCCAGCTGAAGGGCAAGCTGGACGGTTACGCCATGCGTGTACCTGTTCCCACCGGTTCCGTAACCGACCTCACCTTTGTGACTTCCAAGCCTGTAACCGCTGAAGAAGTCAACGCCGCCATCAAGGCTGCCGCTGAAGGTGAACTGAAGGGCATCCTCGAATACTCCGAGGCACCCCTGGTTTCTTCGGACATCGTTGGCGATCCCGCCTCCTCAATCTTCGACTCCGGCCTCACCAAGGTCATCGACAACGAAGTCAAGGTTGTTTCCTGGTACGACAACGAATGGGGTTACTCCAACCGCCTCGTTGATCTCACCACCTACATTGGCGAACGCCTCTAAGTTGTAAGACACTGAGCGCCCGCGCATGCTGCACGTGTGCGCGGGCGCTTTTGTGCCGCTCGTACTTACCTTCCGTGGGGTGCTGATACCCCTAAATATCCACAGCTGAGGAGCTTCACTGATGACGACGAAAACAATCGAGTCACTGGGCGACCTTAAGGGCAAACAAGTCCTGGTGCGTTCCGACTTCAACGTTCCCCTTAAAGATGGCCAGATCACCGATGACGGACGGATCCGGGCCGCGCTTCCAACGATCCAACACCTCCTCGATGAAGGTGCTTCCGTTGTAGTCATGGCCCACCTGGGGCGTCCCAAAGGGCAGGTCGACCCGGCCTTCTCATTGGCTCCGGTGGCTTCACGACTCGCGGAACTAATCGACGCTGAAGTCATCATTGCCGATGACGTTGTCGGTGCCGACGCGCAGGCGAAAGCACAGGCCCTGCAGCCCGGGCAGGTTCTGCTCGTCGAAAACGTTCGTTTCGATCCTCGCGAAACCTCTAAGGACGATGCGGAACGTCAAGCTTTGGCCGCCGAGTACGCAAAGCTCGGTGACTTCTTCGTTTCCGATGGTTTCGGAGTTGTTCACCGCAAACAGGCTTCGGTTTACGACGTGGCACAGGTCCTTCCGTCCGCAGCCGGACTTCTGGTGCTCAAAGAAATCGAATCGCTGTCGAAAGTTACAGCCGACCCGGCCCGACCCTACGTGGTCATCTTGGGTGGCTCGAAAGTCTCCGACAAACTTGGCGTGATCGCTAACCTCCTCACGAAAGCTGATGCTTTGATTATCGGTGGGGGAATGGCGTTCACGTTCCTGGCCGCCGAAGGATATGAAGTCGGCAAGTCGCTCCTCGAGACCGACCAGATCGATACCGTCAAGGGATACCTGGCGGAGGCCAAGAAACTGGGAATCGATATTGTTCTTCCGGTTGACGTGGTTGTCGCACCAGAATTTTCTGCTGATGCGCCAGCAACAGTGGTCGATGTTGACGCCATTCCGGCGGACCAAATGGGGTTGGACGTGGGTCCAAAAACTCAGGAACTGTTCGCGAAGCAGATCCTCGACGCCAAAACTGTTGCTTGGAACGGCCCGATGGGCGTATTCGAGTTCGAAGCCTTTGCCGGCGGCACCAAAGCTGTCGCGGGGGCAATGGAAGATACAGAAGCCTTCACCGTTGTCGGTGGTGGCGACTCAGCTGCGGCAGTACGCCTGCTAGGCTTTGATGAAGCAAAATTCTCACACATTTCCACAGGTGGAGGTGCCTCCCTTGAACTTCTTGAGGGCAAGGTGCTTCCCGGTATCGCAGTCTTGGAGGACTAAAAATGGCACGTAAACCACTAATGGCCGGTAACTGGAAGATGAACCTGGATCACCTCGAAGCGATCGAGCTGGTGCAGAAACTCGCGATGGAACTTCAGGACGCCGACTTCGCCGGGGCAACCGAAGTTGTTGTTCTTCCGCCCTACACCGATATTCGTTCCGTGCAAACCACAATTGAGGGCGATAAGCTCCCGATCAAGTGGGGCGCACAGGACGTTTCACTCTTCGAGTCTGGCGCATACACGGGTGAAGTTTCAGCCCTCATGTTGAAGAAGCTCGGATGCGAGTACGTCACCGTTGGACACTCGGAACGTCGTGAATACCACGATGAGAGTGACGAACTGGTGGGCCGCAAAGCCCAGGCAGTTGTTGCTCAGGGGATGACCCCCATCATCTGCTGCGGTGAAGTTCTCGAGGTCCGCAAGGAAGGCAAACACGTTGACCACGTCGTGAGCCAGATCAAGGGCGCTCTTGCTGGTTTCACTGGTGATCAGGTGAAGAGCCTTGTCATTGCTTACGAACCCGTTTGGGCTATCGGCACCGGTGAAGTTGCAACGCCAGCTGACGCCGAAGAAGTTTGCAAGGCAATCCGCGACCTCGTGGCGGCCCTTTACGACCAGGATGTTGCTGACTCCATGCGGGTTCTTTATGGCGGTTCAGTCAACTCCTCGAACGTTAAGGAACTCATGTCGCAGCCTAACGTTGACGGTGGTCTCGTTGGTGGAGCCTCACTCAACGCAGCTGAGTTCGCCAAGATCGTCGATTTCCAGAACCTCTGATTTCTGGGTGCGTGTTGGTCCCGGCATCAAAGTCAGGGACCAACACGGCACGGCAAGTACCCAAAATTACGCTAGTTCGCTAAAGTAGCTGGTGTTGAACAAATGTCGATCGGTGACAACAGTCGACTCCCTTACAGGACGGGATGAATGAAGTGACAGCATTAAACGTGATCCTCGTGGTCCTCATTGTTATTTTGAGCCTGCTGCTTATCGGAGCAGTTCTCATGCATAAGGGCCGCGGAGGTGGCCTGTCGGACATGTTTGGTGGCGGTATCTCGTCCACCTCCGGGTCATCAGGTGTCGCGGAGAAGAACCTCAACCGGATTACGGTGGGACTGCTAGTCGTGTGGACTGCCGTCATCGTCGGCTATGGCGTTTTGGTTAATATTTTCTAGCTTGCAGCTAAGTTCTGATTGAGGTGGGGCCCGTAACTCGGCGCCCCGCCTCAATTTGCTTTACCCGAAGCTAATTCTCACAGCGTTAAACTCCCTCTGGGAAGCAAAAAGTGGGGGTCGGAACCTGAACGGCGCCGACCCCCACTTTTCATGCGACTAATTCGCGACGTTTTCCAAAGTCTTGTGGGCGGCAGCCACGACCGCTTCAGTAGTGAAACCGAACTTCTCGAACAGTTCTGCCCCTGGTCCAGGTGCCCCGAAGGTTTCCAGAGAAACTGCCACACCAGCGTCTCCGATGTAGGGGAGCCACGACAGGGCCATACCCGCCTCAACGGACACGCGTGCTTTCACTTCCGGGGGGAGCACTTCATCCCGGTAGCTCTGCGGCTGTTCCTCGAACCATTCCATACAGGGCATCGAAACCACTCGTACCGATTTGCCTTCAGCGACAAGTTCACGGTGGGCAGCAATCGCCAACTGCAGTTCTGATCCGGAGGCCAACAGAATTACTTCCGGTGTTCCTTCCGAGTCGATTAGGGTGTAGGCGCCGCGCTGGACACCGGTGGCGTCGTTCAGGTCAGTTCCGGCACCGCGCTGCGGATTAGGAATGTCCTGGCGAGTGAGGATGAGCGCGCTGGGGCGCGTCTGGTCCTGGAGAACACCCTTCCAAGCTTCGACCGTTTCAGCGGCATCGCCCGGGCGCACAATCGAGAGGTTCGGGATTGCGCGGTAAGACACCAAATGGTCGACGGGTTGGTGCGTCGGTCCGTCCTCGCCAACACCGATGGAATCGTGGGTCCAAATGTAGATGACCGGAAGTTTCATTAGGGCGGCCAAGCGGACCGCTCCACGCATATAGTCGGCAAAAACGAAGAATGTCGCGCCGTAGATACGGGTCAGGTGGTCAGCGGCGATGCCATTCATGATGCCACCCATGGCGTGTTCCCGGACCCCGAAGTGGAGGTTGCGGCCATAGATATCGCCGGCGAACATATCGCTGGAACGTTCCGCAGGGATGAACGAAGCGTAACCGTTCATCACCGTGTTGTTTGAACCGGCGAGGTCCGCCGATCCGCCCCAAAGTTCGGGCATAACCGGTGCTAGAGCGTTGAGGACTTTGCCGGACGCCGCGCGTGTGGCGATCGTAGTTCCGCCCTCGAACCGTGGAAGTGCTGCCTCCCAGTCATCCGGTAACTCGCCGGCCTTCAGGCGGTTGAGTAGTTCAACGCGGTCGTGGTTATCCTGTCCCCACTTCGCGAAACTGCGGTCCCAAGCGGCGATTTCCGCGTCGGTGCGCTCACGAACAGAGTTGCGGGTGTAGTCGATGAGCCCTTCGGGAATATCGAAGTGCTTCGCCGGATCGGCCCCAAGAGCTTCCTTCAAACCTTCGAGGGCAGTCGTTCCGAGCTTCGCCCCGTGAATTGCGCCGGTGTTCTGCTTTTCCGGTGTTGGCCAACCGATGATGGTTCGCAGAGCAATGATGCTGGGACGATTGGTTTCGGCTTTCGCCTGGTCGATGGCGGCGTCTAGGGCCTCGACGTCCTCAACATATTCACCATCAGGCTGCAGCCAACTGACGCGCTGAGTGTGCCAGCCGTAAGACTCATAGCGGGCGAGGACGTCCTCGGTGAAGGCGATGCTTGTGTCGTCCTCGATCGAGATGTGGTTGTCGTCGTAAATGACGATCAGGTTGCCCAGGTTCTGGGTTCCCGCCAGTGAGCTCGCTTCCGAGCTGATGCCCTCCTGCATGCAGCCATCGCCGGCGATCACATAAATGTTGTGGTCGAAAGGTGATTGGCCCAGGGGAGTGCCCGGGTCAAATAGTCCGTGTTGTCGGCGGGCGGCCATCGCCATCCCAACCCCGGCGGCTAACCCGGAACCGAGAGGTCCGGTGGTGACTTCAATGCCGGGAGCTTGGCGATACTCTGGGTGGCCTGCCGTGATCGCTCCGAGCTGGCGGAAGTTCTTCAGGTCATCCAGGTCCAACCCGGCGCCCGACATGTAGTTCTGCACATACTGCAGCGCCGAAGCGTGCCCCGCTGAGAGGAGGAAACGGTCACGGCCGATCCAATCAGGGTCTCGGGGGTCGAACCGCAGATGTCGTTGAAACAGCAAGTAGGCAGCAGGCGCCAGGGAAATTGGAGCTCCCGGGTGTCCCGAACCGGCCGCCTCCACAGCGTCAGCGGCTAGGATCTTCGCGGTTACCACGGCTTGCGTGTCGCGATCATCCCACTTGAATACCATCGTTTTCCTCCGAATTGGGCTGTTAGCTGACTGTAGTGGAACCTGTCAGCAGCATGCAACGAATCGGATCCGAACAGATCCCTGGGACCCATTCTAGCGCGGCTTTCGCAACCATCACGCCGCTGTCCGGGCTC
>CAYFQJ010000027.1:11304-11648 GCA_964345205.1 uncultured Actinomyces sp.
CGTCCCCTCGGGGGCTGTAGGATATAACCGAAACTTGCCAAGAGGGTGTCAGATCAGGTGACAGGTTTGGCATTTGGAGGTGGAAAATGGGGGACTCACCGCTGGGTGAAGACTGCCACTCATTCATCGACTACTTGCGGGTGTCGCGTGGCAGTTCGCCCCATACCGTCAATAACTATCGCCGCGACCTCCAACGGTTTGTCGAATATTTGGAAGAGAGAAATATTCGATCCTGGTCCGAAACCTCTGCTGTCACAGCTGAGGAATACGTCAGCTCATTGGCGGCCGGGTCCGAGGAGAAGAAGCCCCTCGCGCCAAGCAGCATCGCGCGGAACCTGGCGGCG
>CAYFQJ010000027.1:11702-11945 GCA_964345205.1 uncultured Actinomyces sp.
TCTACAAATGGTTGCGGAACCGAGGGGCGGTGGCGTCCGATATTTTCGCCCACGTCAAAGCCCCCCGACCGAATTTGCGCCTGCCACGTGCGCTGACCGTACAGCAGGTAAACAGTCTGCTGGGCAGCGTGGCGCAGGATAGCCCGTCGGGCTGGCGGGATCAGGCCCTCCTGGAATTTCTGTACGCCACGGGAGCCCGAGTCACTGAGGCCGTCCAAATCAGCGCAGATGATCTGGAGCTGG
>CAYFQJ010000028.1:0-6056 GCA_964345205.1 uncultured Actinomyces sp.
GCTAGTCTTGGCGGTAAACGGGTTGTTGGGTTGCTGCCGTCCCCGGGCCATCTGAATATTGAAGGAGCACCTCGGTGGCAGAGAAGAAACGTAAGAACGCCCGCCAGCGGGCCGAAGAGCAATCAGAGCTTCCCAGCTGGACTGACGGGATCCCCCTCAGTCCGCCCTGGTGGGCACCTGTTTTTGTGACGCTGCTAATCATTGGTTTGATCTGGCTTTTGGTTTACTACTTGAGCGGCGCACAGTACCCCATTCCGGGGATCACTCACTGGAATATCGCCATCGGGATCGGCTTCCTGGTGGCCGGGTTCCTCATGACGCTGCGCTGGCGTTAGGTATCCCCAGAGTTATCCTCAGCTGAGGATAACTACACGCTTGTAATTTAGGTGGGCGGTTCCGTTCGAAAGGGCGGGGCCGCCCCCCTTTTTGTCCCGAGTCCGCAAAGAGCCGAGCTGTGAAGCAGCTGCTTAGCCGAGGCAGTACCCGGCGGGGATTGCACTGAAGGAGTACAGAGCCCAAGCTATTCCGGCCAGTGCCACTAGCACGCCGATGGTGGCGAGCACTTCCCACACGTTCTGCTGCCGCTGGCTGACTCCCCGACGAGGGCGGGCCAGAGCGGTGTAGATCCAGGCGACCAGCGCCCCGATGAGGAATCCTCCCAGGTGAGCTTGCCAAGAGATACCCTCGCCCAGGAAACTGTAGGCAACGTTGATTCCCAAAAGAAGAATTATGGGGCGCAGGGAAACGCGAGCGCGAATTTGGGCAACCAGTACCGCCCCCAGCAGGCCGTAAAGTGCACCGGAAGCACCGACGGTGCCCACGCAGAAAGTTGCGGGATTGACTAGGGACCACGCCAAAATCGCGACGGATCCGCCGATGGCACTCAGAAGGTAAAGGCTTAAGAACCGCCAGTGTCCGGCGAGCCTTTCCCCGGCACGCCCCACCAGGTACAGCATGAGCATGTTGAAAAACAGGTGCGCTAAACCGCCGTGGGTGGCCACAGCAGGGACGAAACGCCCCGGTTCGCTGGCTCCCAACCACGGAACAAACATGAGGTTGAGGTTCCAGTGGTTCCACACCGCGTTGATGCAGAAACCGAGGATGCCGAGGGCCAACATCGCGTAGGTGGCGATGGGTTGGTCCGTGGCCACGCGGAACTTTAGGGACCGTGCGGGCCGTGCACAGTCAACGCAGATGCTGCCCACTTCGGTCGGGATGGTGCAGTCCGTGCACGTGGGTCGGTTACACCGTTTGCAGTAGGCAACGGCGGGTTGACCCGGGTGACGCGGACACGCCTCACGGCGCGATGAGGCAGCATATTGACCGAAGCGGGGCAGATCAGACATTTGAACCTGGTTAGTTGATGATTTCGATTGATTCGATGACTACGTCCTCAACAGGACGATCCTGGGCGTGTGTGGGGACACCAGAAATTTCATCGACAACACGTTTGGATTCGTCGTCAGTTACCTCACCGAAGATGGTGTGGTTGCCGTTCAGCCAGGGGGTGGGGGCGGTGGTCACGAAGAACTGTGAACCGTTCGTCCCCTTGCCGAAGCGCTTACCCGCATTGGCCATTGCCAGCAGGTAGGGCTTGTCGAAAACCTTTTCGGGGGTGATTTCGTCGTTGAATTCGTAACCGGGACCGCCCGTGCCGGTGCCCAGAGGGTCACCGCCCTGAATCATGAAACCGGGGATGACACGGTGGAAAATTGTGCCGTTGTAAAGGGCCCGCTGGGTCTTCTGACCGGTCGCCGGGTCGGTCCACTCACGGTTTCCCTGCGCGAGATCCGCGAAGTTCTTGACCGTGTGAGGCGCTTGATTGGGAAAGAGCTCTACTTTGATGTCACCTTTATTGGTGTGAATGATCGCTTCCATGGGTCCTATCTTTGCACTGATCTAACGAATGTGGGTAGATGCGCCGCGCACTTCGTTATGAGCATAAGCGTAATTCGAGGGTGCGTTTTGGTGCGGTTACAGGCACAATAGGGAGGGAGAGCCGCTGAAACTAGGCTCAGCTTTGCCAGTGCGGTTCCGCGCTGACCTAAGAGCGAGGGAAAACTGTGAAGAAAATTGATCAAGAAGAACTGAAAAAGCGGGGTGCTGACCTGCGGGAAGCGCTAACTCGAGGCGCCGAACGTGCTTTTGGGACCGCCGCCGACCTGACAAAAGCCGGTTATGAAGCTGCTGCCCCCCGCATCATGGAGGCCGTTGACGTAACGGTTAAGAAGACCGCGCCGCTAGTGGACTCCGCGTCCCAGTCGGCTGCGAAACTGACCCATAAGGCCGGTGACGCCCTCGAACGTTTCCACGAGGACGTAGTTACCGACTACCTGCCACGGATCACTGGGGCAGTTGAGGAAGCTGCTGCGCGCACCCGTGGCGAGCTGGCGCGTGTCTCTGCACCGAGCGCCGAGGAGCTTGCCGCGATTGAAAAAGTGGCTCGCCGTAAGCGTCGTCGTCGCCGGTGCCGCAAGACTGCCAAGTGGACGCTCCTGGCGGGAGCTACCGTCGGTGTTGCGTACCTGGTTTGGCGCCGTTCGCAGCCAGTTGAGGACCCCTGGGCCGAAGAGTACTGGTCAGATCTGGAAACAGATGTTGACGTGACGGGCACTCCGGTCGAAACTCCAGTGGTTGTCGAAGAAACTGTGACGGAAACTGAAGAAGACCAGAAGTAACTGAATCGCAACTGTGGGTGGTTGAGGAAAAGTAGGCTCCTCAACCACCCACAAGTGTTTCCGCAGCGTTTAGTTCGGGTCGACCAGATCCTGCCAACTTTCGAGGGCGAGCAAGAAGTTCCGCTCCGCTAGTTCCACGTCGGCAAAAGACACCGATTCGTCTGCCACATGCATCGCGGTGGTGCTGCCCGGTCCCCAAATCACCGTCGGCGGCCAACCCAGAGCCGCACCCAGGGGCGCGGCCTCAGTGCCGTAACTGGCGGGGAGAGGACTGACTTCCCCCGGCAGGGACTGAACCCAGCGGTTTGCTGGGTCGGTCCACACCGGCGGGTGGGAACTTGCCAGCTCAACTGCGGTCACGTGCGGCTGATCGCGCCACCACTGCAGCAGCGGTTCGACGTCCTCGACTACGGTGCGGACATCGACCTCGATCGTGGCGGATGAGGGGACAACATTGCGCATGGTTCCCCCATAAATACGGCCGAAGTTCACCGTTTCCGCCCCCAAATCGGGGTGAGAACGCAGGGGAAATTCGCGGGTAGCCCGATCAATTAGTTGCGCGGCGCGCACTATTGCGGACTGGCCGCGCTCCGGCGTTGAACCGTGGGCCGGAACGCCGCCCACGGTCACGTCGAACCAGAGTGGCCCTTTGTGTCCACAAAAAATTATCCCGTCGGTCGGTTCCGCGACCAGGACCGCGCCGATTTGCAGGTCCGCGCCGATCCGGACCTGCTGCAGTGCCTCCACCACGTAGGGGGTGCCGGCACAACCCCACTCCTCTTCGATGGAAACGGCCAGCGCTGCCGGAATATTCGGGCCGGCCTTCAAGAACGCGGCGACCTGGGCGGCCAAACCGCTTTTCATGTCTGAAGCGCCCCGACCCAGAATTTGGCCGTTGAGGACGTCGCCGCACCACGGGTCGAAACTCCAGTCTTCGGGGACGGCTGTAACCGTATCGACGTGCCCCGAGAGCAGCAGTAGGTTTGGGGAACTCGGGTGGCGCGGAACCACCACCAGAGCGTTGGGCGCTCCGGTGGCGTCAGTGTTCAGCACCGTGCGATATTCGGGGCGGCGGCAGAAAAGTTCGGCCAGCAACTCCAAACCAGCGGTTTCTGTGGCCCCGCCCGTAGTGGTATCGACCCGCAGCAGGCGCTGCGTCAACTCGACGGCGGTGACCATCAGTGCCAGAAGTGGCGGGTGCCGGTGAAATACATTGTTAGACCGGCTGCCTGCGCAGCGGCGATCACTTCGGCGTCCCGCATTGAACCTCCGGGGGCGACAACGGCGGTGATTCCCGCGTCGATCAGGACCTGCAAGCCGTCCGCGAACGGAAAGAAAGCGTCCGAGGCCGCCACGGCGCCCACAGTTCGGTTCTGTCCCTGCGCCAAAGTATTGGCCCGCTCCACAGCTAAACGCGCCGAATCAACCCGGTTGACCTGGCCCATGCCGACACCGACGGTCGCACCGTCTTTAGCCAGGAGGATCGCATTTGACTTGACGGAACGAACGGCGCGCCAAGCGAAACTCAGTTCAGCGAGGACGGGGTCGCTGGCGGCCTCACCGGCAACCAGAGTCCACCGGTCGACCTCGTCACCGAAAATGGTGCCATCGTCATGTTCGCCCGCGGCATCCAGGTTGTCGCGTTGCTGCGCAATTAGCCCGCCATCAATTTGGGTGAACTCCCACCGGTCATCCCGGGGGGCGGCGACCTGCAAGATTCGCAAGTTCTTCTTGGTCCGCAACAGTTCGACCGCTTCGGCATCGAAGGAGGGCGCGGCGACGACCTCGGTGAAAACGGGGACGATCAGTTCCGCCATTTCAAGAGTGACGGGACGGTTCGCGGCAACCACGCCGCCGAAAGCGCTCACCGGGTCGCAGTCGAAAGCGCCCCGATAGGCCTCGGCGATGCTCTCTGCTGTCCCAATCCCGCAGGGGTTCGCGTGTTTGATGATGGCGACCGTTGGGGTGACCTGGTCGTAAGCGGCCCGCACGGCGGCCTCGGTGTCCTGGTAGTTGTTATACGACATTTCTTTACCACCCAGCTGAGTGGCTGTCGCTAACGTATCGGTGCCGCTGGCACGCTCCGGGCCCTCCTCAACGTAAAGGCCAGCACCCTGGTGGGGGTTCTCGCCGTAGCGCAGCGAGGTCGCCAGGCGGTAGGTCGAACCGAGCCATTTTGGCGCAGCGTTGTCCTCAGCCAACTGGTTCCCCAGCCAGGTCGCCACGGTCACATCGTAGGTGGCGGTGTGTTGGAAGGCGGCCAAGGCCAACTGTTGGCGCTGCGCCAAAGTGGTTCCACCTAAAGCCAGGGCTTCGAGGACGTCGGCATACTGGTTCGGATTCGTGAGGATCGCCAAACTCAGGTGGTTCTTCGCGGCGGCGCGCACCATTGTCGGGCCACCGATGTCGATCATTTCGATGCATTCGGCGGGACTGGCTCCGCTGGCGATGGTGTCAGCGAAAGGGTAAAGGTTGACGGCGACCAGATCGAAAGGCTCCAGGCCCAGGTCCGCCAGTTGCTGTACGTGTTCGGGACGGCTCTGGTCGGCGAGGATCCCCGCGTGGACGGCCGGGTGTAGCGTTTTGACTCGACCGTCAAGGCATTCGGGGAAGCCGGTCAGGTTTGACACTTCGGTCACGGGAACGCCGGCGGAGGCGAGCGTCGCTGCTGTCGAGCCGGTCGAAAAGATTTCGACGCCCGCTTCGGCCAGAGCTAAACCCAGTTCGGGGAGGCCAGTTTTGTCAAAAACTGAGAGGAGTGCGCGGCGTACCGGACGGCGCGTTTCGTTGTTGGACATGTGTCTCCTTCACGGCGAACACCCAGGCGGACGATGTTCGATTTCGGGGGTTGTCCTGTCGCTCCCTGATGGTTGTCCATCCACGCCAGTAACGACACTGATTAGTGTAGTTGATTGTGCGCCAACCGGGAATGTCGGCCCGAGCCGGCAGCCCTAGCTGTTCAACCAGGCGAGGACGGCCTCAAGACTGCGTTCCGCTGCGGGCTCCAGTCCAATGTGGAACTGCTGCCCCGCGCGGGGACCGCACAGGTCAGAGATGGCTCGCAGTGACAGCCATGCCTGTTCCGACTGAAAACACACCTGGGCCGCCCCTGCCGTTTCCATATCGACGGCGAGGGCCCCCGGGAACTGGGCGCGGACCTGTTCGGCGCGGTCGGCCAGAACAAAGGAGTTGCCGCTCAGCACCAAACCCGCGTGGTCGGCCCCGTGGGGCGTCACGTGCCCGTCATATGTGGGGGGCATCTGCGGGATTTGCCCCGGCAGGTACCCGAAGGCGGTCGCATCCGCATCGAAATAGCTGACCTCGGTGCCGGCGACGACATCACCGAAATGCACACCTGGGGCGACGCCAACGGTGTCA
>CAYFQJ010000028.1:6066-11492 GCA_964345205.1 uncultured Actinomyces sp.
ACGACATCACCGACCTCCACTTCGGCCCCTAAACCGCCGCTGGTTCCCGCCACAATATATGCGTCAGGGGCCCACTGTTCGAGGGCGCGGGTGGCCGCGCGAGCGGCATTTGTCAGCCCCACACCCGTGAGGGCCAAAACGACGGGTTCCCCGCCGAGGGTTGCCGTGTGGAACCGCTGGGGGTCGCTGGCGGCCACGGGCGGGAGCGACCGTTTGATGCGTGTCGACTGCTCGAGAAAGGGCGCGAGCTCTTCAGGCATGGCGCAGGCGATGACTGCGCGGACCCTGGTGAGGCTCATGCGGTTTCTCCCTGCACATTCGTCCACTGGGCGCGTTCTTGCAGGAAGGTCCGGGCCGCTTCTTTGGCGCCCTCCAGGTTGTGGCTCTGGCCCCACCCGCATTGAATTTCGTTGGCGGCGGGCACCTCAGAGGCGGCAAGGATGTCGTTGAGTGTCGCTTCCAGAAGTGGAAGGAAATCGTCGTACTCGGTATCGAGCAGCAGCGCGTAGAAACCGGTTTGGCAGCCCATCGGCGAAAAGTCGATCAGTCGGTCCGTGTGGTTACGCATCAGTTCCGCACTGAGATGTTCCAGCGAGTGGATCGTGTCCATCTGCAGGTGGGCGCGGTTCGGCTGGGTGAAGCGGATGTCGTACTTGGTGAGGACGTCCCCGCCGGGCAGTTCCTTCTGATCGGCGATCCGCACGTAGGGGGCGACCACGTACCGGTGGTCTAAGTTAAACGATTCGACATTCATTGTCGGTTCCTTAGCAGTCATGCCAGCAGTCTACTGTCCTGGCGCGAACGGCGGTTCCGAACGGGCAGGATCACAACAAAGGTGCTGGTCAGCCGATTTCTGGGTCGTCTTTTCCGTTTCTAGGAGTTCTGGGGCGACGGGGTATCGCGGCCGCGTTTCAATGGGCGAGCTCTGCGGGATGAGGGCATCCTGGTCGACGCGTTGCAGTTTCCGTCCGGTGACGAGCACCCGAGTTTCGAGGCTGCCGACGAACTGGTTATAGGTTTTCACCGCCGCTTCCAGCTGGTCCCCCATCTTCACGGTGAGGTTGCCGATTCGCACTATCCTCTGGTGCAGTTCGCGGGCCAGTTCAAAGACCTCGTTGGCTTCGACGCTCAGACTGTCTTGCTGCCACGCGAAACTGATCGTTTTGAGGACGGACCACAGCGATACCGGTGAAGTGAGCGCCACCCTCTGCCTGAACGCATAGTCGAGGAGGCCCGGGTCCGCGTCGAGGGCGGCGCTGAGCAGGGCTTCAGACGGGAGGAAGGCGACGGTGAGGTCGGGGCTGCCCGGCACCCACCGGCCATAGTCTTTACGGGCCAGGTCGTCAACGTGTTTGCGCACTGCCCGGACGTGTTCGGCGAGGAAACCGCTGCGCGCTGCCACCTGGTCGGGGGCGCTGGCCCCGGCAAGTTCCTGCGCCTTAATATACGAGTCGAAGGGGACCTTCGCGTCAACGGGGATTGATTTACCGTCGGGGAGGCGGATGATGAGGTCGGGCCGCAGTTGGCTCCCGTCGGCCTCGACGGTGGTTTGGGTCAGGAAATCAACGTTTTCGAGCAGCCCGGCGGCCTCGACAATATTACGCAGTTGCGCTTCGCCCCAGGCACCCCGAGTGGCCCCGGACCGCAGGGCGCCCTCCAACGACTGAGTGACCCGCTGCAGCTGCTGCCCCAGCTGCTGACTGGCATCCATCTGTTGGCTCAGGTTTCCAAACTGCTGATGGCGCTGTTCCTCCAGTTTTGTGAGGCGTTCCTGCAGTGCCGTCAGGTTCTGCGCCACGGGGGCCAGTGCCTCCAGGATGCGCCCGTCAGCTTGCTGCTGCTTCTGCGTGAGTGCCGCCTGCTCACGCAGTTCCCGTTCGCGCAGGGCGCTCAGCTGGGTGACTGTCGTTTCGGCGTGCGCCAGGCGGGCGCGGTAGTCCTGCAGTTGCTGCTGGTTGGCCTGCAGATGAGCTTCGGCCTGGGCGAGGCGGAGGGGACTGTCCGATTCGGAACTGCGCTGGCGCCACAGCGCGAAGAGGGCCCCGATACTGAGTCCGAGGACGAAAGTGATGCTGGCAATAATCCATTGAGTCATAGACACTATGTTGCCATCGTCCTCCGACACGTACCGCCGTCTAGGGCCTTCGTCGACACGCCGAGCGCCCAATGTGTCGCAAGTAATTTTTTCTTCCTCGTCCACAGCCTGGGTACTGCTGGGTGCACAGGCCCTGCGAAGCTGTGGACAGAGGCCCCGACCCCTCGCGATGCGCATGAACTACACCGTTCGGATTAGGTGTCGGAGGTCGGGCGCATGATGGGAAGCAGCTCGAGGGCGGCACCTATCCACAGGTTCGGCAGGATTTTGTGGATAGGAAGTCAGCCACAACCTGTAGGGGTCGCTGCAATGTTCGGGCACTAGGTGTAGTGTTGTCCTTGTGCGGATCAGTTTGTCCGATCCAAATGACATCGTTGTGATTACATAAATGTAACTAGGCATGACCCATGCAGGAGGAACCATCCCATGAGCATCACCATTTATTCCAAGCCTCGCTGCGTACAGTGCGACGCCACTTACCGCGCTTTCGACAAGCTCGGTGTCAGCTACGAAGTCATTGACGTCAGTGTCGACCAGGAATCTTTGGATTACATTGTGTCTCTCGGTTACATGCAGGCGCCCGTAGTGGTGACACCTGCCGGACACTGGAGTGGTTTCCGCCCGGACCGCATTAAGGCGGTCGCGCTGGTTGACGCTAAATGAACTGCTGCCCGAGCGGTCATCCGCCAGAAAGTTGAGCTGTACTCATGAAACCGCGTTTGGTTTACTTCTCGTCAGCTACCGAGAATACGCACCGGTTTGTTGAGAGGCTCGGTTTCCCGGCCAGTCGGATTCCCCTGCGGCGCAATGATGAACCGCTGTTTGTGGATGAAGATTATGTACTTGTAGTGCCCACCTATGGTGGCGGCAACCTCAAGGGCGCCGTCCCCAAGCAGGTGATTCAATTCCTCAATGTTGAACATAACCGTCAACACTGTCGCGGGGTGATTTCCGCGGGTAACACTAACTTCGGCAGTGCCTACTGCCTGGCTGGCGACATTATTTCCCAAAAAGTGCAGGTGCCTCACCTGTATAAATTCGAACTATTGGGGACCCCCCAAGACGTCATGAATGTTCAAGAAGGACTGAGAAAATTTTGGTCGAAAACCTAACTGATACTGGACTCGAACCGGCGCTGCCTCCCGAGTTGGACTATCACGCCCTCAACGCGCAGCTGAACCTTTACGATGCTGACGGCAAGATTCAATTCGACGCCGATAAGCGTGCGGCGCGACAGTACTTCCTGCAACACGTCAACCAGAACACCGTGTTCTTCCACAGCCTCAAAGAAAAGCTGGACTACCTGGTCGAGAACGGCTACTACGAGAAGGAAGTTCTGGATCAGTACAGCTTCGAGCAGATCAAAGGTCTGTACAAGCGGGCCTACGCTTTCAAGTTCCGCTTCCCAACTTTCTTGGGTGCCTTCAAGTACTACACGTCCTACACCCTGAAAACTTTCGATGGCACTCGCTACCTGGAGCGCTTCGAAGACCGTGTGGCCATGGTGGCCCTCTACTTGGCGCGGGGCGACTATGCGCTGGCCGAACACCTAGTTGATGAAATGATGAACGGTCGGTTCCAGCCGGCCACCCCCACTTTCCTCAACGCTGGTAAGACCGCTCGCGGTGAACTGGTCTCGTGTTTCCTGTTGCGCGTTGAAGACAATATGGAATCAATTGCGCGGGGGATCAACTCGTCGCTGCAACTGTCGAAACGTGGCGGCGGTGTGGCACTGTCGCTGACGAACCTGCGTGAGGTGGGCGCACCCATCAAACGGATCGAGAACCAATCATCCGGTGTCATTCCGGTCATGAAACTGCTGGAAGACTCGTTCTCCTACGCGAACCAGCTGGGAGCGCGGCAGGGAGCTGGAGCGGTTTACCTCAACGCCCACCACCCCGACATCATGTCGTTCCTCGACACCAAACGGGAAAACGCTGACGAGAAAATCCGGATCAAGACGCTTTCACTCGGCGTTGTCATCCCGGACATTACCTTTGAGCTGGCGAAGGCCAACGAAGACATGTACCTCTTCAGCCCGTACGACGTGGAACGCTACTACGGCAAGGCGTTCAGCGAAATTTCGGTGACCGAGCACTACCGCGATATGGTCGCCAATCCGAAGATCCGGAAAAAGAAGATCAACGCGCGTCGTTTCTTCCAGACGCTCGCCGAGATTCAGTTCGAGTCCGGGTACCCCTACATCGTTTTCGAAGACACAGTGAACCGGATGAACCCCATCGACGGGCGGATCACCATGTCGAACCTCTGCTCGGAGATCCTCCAGGTTTCGGAACCATCCGAATACAACCCGGACCTGTCCTACTCGCACGTCGGGAAAGACATCTCTTGTAACCTCGGGTCGCTCAACATTGCCAAGGCGATGGACTCGGAGAACTTCTCCCAAACAGTTGAAACTGCCATCCGCGCCCTCACTGCCGTTTCCGACCTCTCCGATATCAGTTCGGTCCCGTCAGTGGCGAAGGGTAACGCGCAAAGCCACGCGATCGGCCTCGGACAGATGAACCTGCACGGGTATCTGGCTCGCGAACGGGTCTATTACGGCTCCGAAGAAGCTCTTGACTTTACCAATATGTATTTCCTGGCTGTCGCCTACGAAGCGATCAAGGCGTCGAATAAGATTGCGCGCGAACGCGGCGAGACCTTCGACGGATTTGAACGTTCCGACTACGCCAACGGAAAGTACTTCGAGAAGTACATCAACGGCACGTGGGAGACGAAGACCGACAAGGTGCGCGAGATGCTCGCCAAGTCAACGATTCATATCCCCACCAGCGACGACTGGAAACAGTTGGCTGCGGACGTTGCCGAATACGGGATGTACAACCAGAACCTGCAGGCCGTGCCGCCGACCGGATCAATCAGTTACATCAACAACTCGACTTCTTCGATCCACCCGATCACGTCGAAAGTCGAGATCCGCAAGGAAGGCAAACTGGGGCGCGTCTACTACCCGGCGCCCTACATGACGAACGACAACCTCGAGTACTACGAGGACGCGTACGAAATTGGGCCCGAGAAGATTATCGACACGTACGCCGTGGCGACACAGCACGTCGACCAGGGACTTTCCCTGACGCTGTTCTACCCCGACACGGTGACCACTCGTGAACTGAACCGGTCCTACATTTACGCTTGGACCAAGGGAATCAAGACGCTCTACTACGTGCGAATCCGCCAACTGGCATTAGAGGGAACCGGAATCGAAGGTTGCGTTTCCTGCATGCTGTAGTCCATGAAAAGGCCCGTCCCCGACTGGGAGGCGGGCCTTTTTCTTTCGCCCAGGGACGCCCCGACTTGCCACCTGAAT
>CAYFQJ010000028.1:11536-11899 GCA_964345205.1 uncultured Actinomyces sp.
GTTATTGGCGGTGTCGCCGGCGGGATGAGCGCCGCCGCCCGCGCCCGCAGGCTTGATGAGGGCGCAGAAATTATCGTCCTCGAACAGGGCCCGGAAGTGTCCTATGCGAACTGCGGTTTGCCGTACTACGTGGGCGGAGAGATCACCGACCCCGGCGACCTCCTGGTGCAGACCCCCGAAAAACTGCGGGAAGCGCTCAACCTCGATGTGCGGGTCAAGAGCAAAGTGACTGCGATCGGCACCGATCAGGTGACCGTCCTCGGCCCCAAAGGCGAATACGAACTGGAGTACGACGCGATCGTTCTCTCACCGGGAGCTGTCGCCGCGCGGCCACCGATTCCCGGCCTCGACAAACCGCATGTC
>CAYFQJ010000029.1:0-4511 GCA_964345205.1 uncultured Actinomyces sp.
GAGCGCCGATAGCGATCCGCGCGCGGAAACCAAAGTTATCGGCAAGCAGTGCGGCAGCAACAGCGAACTGTTCCTCGTCCCCCACAGCGGCAACCAGCAGGTCATCTGTCGCGTCGTTGGCCTGAGTGAGTTCACGTTCCAGCAGCGCTCGGAAAATGGCGTTGATGCGACCCGCCGAATGTCCCGCACGGGAAGGTACAAAGGAGTAATTGTCGATGCCGGAGACCCACGTCTGGGCTGTCGCCTCGCTTTCGGTCAGGCCGTGACTCAGATACCCGCGTGCCCTCAACCGTTCAACCAGGGTGAGGAACCCGCTGCCATTCGGTGTGACTTCTTGCATTTCAACCCAGCTCAGCAACGCGGGTGGCAGGTCGTTTTCACCCATCAGCGGCGCTCCACCTTCGGGGGTGAAACCCGCAATGGCCTGCGCTGGGAGAAGGTAGTCCCGAGCCTGAACCGTATAGGTGGTGCCGGAGCTCAGTCCGGAGGGCGCCAGTTGCACGCCGGTGGCGTTCTCGCGGTTGAAGAAGAATCCATCTGTGAGGGCGGCGCGGTCTGCACCTTGGAAGTCGATGGAGCTAAGTTCCCCGACCAGCGGGGTCCACGGCCCCTGATCAGCATCGATGCGGATTTTGGCCGCCAAGGGTGCCCCGTCTCCAGTGGGCAACGTCGACGGGACCCTCTGGAAACCGCTCTCCAACTCGGAAACTGTAAGGCCGGTCGGGATCGCCTCGAAGGTGGTCCCATCGAAGGTGGTGAGTGTCGCCAGCCTCACGCGAGTAGCGTCCGTTTCGGTGACGGTGAATAGGTCCCTGCCGTAA
Source organism: uncultured Actinomyces sp. (assembly GCA_964345205.1). GTDB lineage: Bacteria > Actinomycetota > Actinomycetes > Actinomycetales > Actinomycetaceae > Scrofimicrobium. The sequence continues at coordinate 822 of CAYFQJ010000029.1, forward strand.
AGCTCGCTGTCCTGATACATCCGGAACTTGGTGAGTGGACCAATTTCTTCAGTGATTTGATCCCACGGCTGGCTGGCGGAGCGCAAAGTGTCGCGCGTGTGCCCGCTCAGCCATGTTGTTGAGGCCAAGGTGCCCCCGGCAACAGCGACGATGAGCAATGTCGTGGCGCCCACCGCGCGCGAGATTCGCAGCGAAAGCGAACTGCCGCGTGGAGCCGTATCGGCAAGTTCCAAGCTTTCGCGCAGTTCCTGCCGTCGCTGTGCCCGTTGGCGGGACGATACCCACAGCAGGGAAATCAAAGTGGCAACGATACCCGCGAGCAGTTGGTAGCTGCCGCTGATATTCCACGACCCAACGTGCCAGTCACCCAGGTGGGCGGATGACCCCAGTGCGATCCCTCCGACCAGCAGAACCCAGGCCAGTGGAACCGCTAACCACCAGAGCCGGGTCGCCCTCAAACTGATGCTGGTTGCTGCGGCGGCAAGGACGAAAACGAAGAAGAAAAGTATCGCGAGAACCTGCTGATAGTCGCCCAGAGGAACCTGCAGGGTCAAAATGTTCTTGACGCCAACTACGGGAGCTGTGAGGACGCCGAGGGCGGCATCTAAAACGGTCGAATGCCCGCTGTAGAGCCCGGGGACTGCCAGGAGGAACGCGCCGACCAGGTAACTTCCGGCGCCGACCAGCAGGGTTTTCAGGAATGGCCACCGTCTGCGGTAGGAAACGATCGTGAGGCCGTTAGCCAGGAGGAGAGATCCCGATACGGTGGCGTACATCCACGGGGTGTCATAAATTGGCCACCAGGTTGCAACGGCAACAATTAGGAGCAGATTCAGAATTAGCAGTCCGAATAACGGCTGCGCGGTCTGCCATGGGCGGGCAACCCTTTTCTTCGGAAGTGGCGCGGCGCTGGTCATACTGTCGCCCTCCTACCCAGAAGTCGGCGCAAATCCTCCAGGATGGCGACGGTGATGACTTCGGTTTCCTGGAGTTGACGGAAGTTCGGGGCTGCCAGTTGATCACACTGAACGACGAGTGCTCCGGTCCCGGCGGGGAGGGCGAGGACGGCGGCCCGAATTTGGGGTGCAGTCAGATTCGATCCCACTATGAGGACCGCCAGCGACGCCCCGTGGTTATGTTCAGCGGCAGTCTCGACTATTTCGCCAATTGAGTTCACCTGTTCGTACATTTCGATTCCGGCGAGTGAGTCAAGCATGACCCCGCGGTTGATTGTTGGCAGGTCGGCGACTCGGCGCATGCCGATTGGTGCCATCGGGGGAAGTTCCCCTCCGAGCACCATTTGCAGGCCGCGACCGTCTTCAAGTCCGCGCGCCCCGATCGAGGCGGCCACCGCCACGGCCAGTTCGAACTCGGCCGGGTCGGCATATTCTTCGGCGCGGTTCCCCAAAATTACGAGCATCTGCGACCGTCGCGTCACCTCGTACTGCCGGACCATTAATTTCCCGGCTTTAGCTGTCGATTTCCAGTGGACTTGACGCAGCGCGTCTCCCGGCGCGTATTCGCGGATCGCATGGAAGGCGAGGTCGTCGCTCACGAGCTGCGGCATGGGGTGACCTTCGAGGTCGCGCAGGTAGCCCGTTGTGGTTGCCGGAAGCGGGACAATCGGAGGCCGAATATAGACGGTGTGTGGTTTTCCCCAGGCGTGTTCGCGGCGCAAGATTCCTAGGGGGTCTCCCCGCTGAACACTCGGTGGACCAAAGTTGATGATTGAGCGACGGGAAGTTTGAAGGCTCAGCTCGTGGGTCCAGGTGCTGGTCGGCCCAAGGGGAGGAATCGCGACCTGTAGCTGTCCTGCGCCGACGGCGATTTCCAGGTGCCCCGGCATCAGCGGACGGATTGTCTGGTTGCTGACTGTGAGCGTGCTTTCTAAGTTGTCACCCACGGTGACCCGGTCGCGGCTAAGGTCCAGAACAACCCCGTACTTCTTGACTCCGAAGAGGAAGGGAATCGCGAGTATGAGGAGGATGCCGGCGACGATGCCGGTTACCAGTAGCTCAATCCAGCCGTAGAGCCCGCCAAGGAGCAGTCCAAAAAAGGTGAAGATCCCCAGGATCCAACCGGTGGGGGTGACAGTTTCGCGCAAGTACCGGGCAACTTTGCGTAGCCCCCGCATAAATCGGCGCCACAGAGCCGCCCCACGAGCCATGCGGGTACCCTTTGGGGTCCCAACGTGACTTGTGAAGTGGGTGGTGTGAGAAGCGGTCCCCGCTGTCGACTCCGTGAAGTCTTGCGGCGGTGGCGATACTGATGTCAAGCTAAGGCTCCCTGCGTAGGTGGCGCGTTGTCCAACAGGATCTGGTCGATTACCGCTGTTGCGGTGACCCCGTCGAATTCGGCCTCGGGATCCAGAATGAGGCGGTGGGCAAGAACCGGCCCGGCAAGTGCAGCAACATCATCGGGGATAACGTAGTGGCGCCCCTGGGAAACAGATCGTGTCTTGGCCGCCCGAGCCAGTGCCAGTGCGCCGCGAACAGATACGCCCAGACGGACCTGGGTGGCTGACCGTGTGGCCTCCACCAGACGGGTCACATAGTCGAGGACGGCGGGAGCGATATACGAGCGGGCCGCCACGTCGATCAGGTTGAGGACCTCCTGCGGGGAAACAACCGCTTCCACTTCGGGCTGCGCAACTCCGGCCTGCTGCAAAATGGTCATTGTCGCCGCGGCGTCGGGGTATCCGACTTCAGTCTGCAGTAGGAACCTGTCGAGCTGCGCTTCGGGCAGACGGTAAGTCCCGGCCTGTTCCACGGGGTTCTGCGTCGCTACAACCAGGAACGGCTTCCCCACGGGACGCGATTTACCGTCAACGGTAACCTGCCCCTCCTCCATCACTTCCAGCAGAGCGGACTGAGTTTTCGGCGAGGCTCGGTTGATTTCGTCTGCCAAAACAACGTTCGCGAAGATCGGTCCGGGGTGGAACTCGAACTGCCGCTCCTTCTGGTCATAGACCGTGATTCCCGTGACGTCCCCAGGCAGCAGGTCCGGCGTGAACTGAATGCGGCTGGAAGTGCCAGCAATACTGGCACCAATTGCCTTTGCCAAGGAAGTTTTGCCCGTTCCAGGTACGTCCTCCAACATGAGGTGCCCCTGGGAAAGCATGGCAATAAAGGCCAGTTCAATAACGGAACGTTTGCCGACCAGTACCTGTTCAACGTTGGCAACCAGTCGGTTGAAGTCCTGCTGGAACTGCTGGGCATTTTCGGGGCTTGCCTGGTTCATAACTTTCCTTCTATTCGGATTCCAATTGAGAATCGGAACCTGTTCCATGAAGCATGTAGGTCGTTAACTCTGCTGGTTCTGATGCTGGCAGTGGAGGGGAAACTGGAGTGTCCCCCTGCTCTTCGCCAGCTCAATCTGACTCCTCGGGGGCGTCAGTCCCGGGATCCGGTTCCGGCTCAGGGTCGGGTTCGGGTTCGGGTTCGGGTTCCGGCGGTGGCAGCTGGCAGGTCCATTCATTGGCGGTCCCCCAGGGGTTGATCACGAACCAGGTTTCGCTGGTTTCGGTCGTCTCAACCCAGTCTGGAACTCCGCTGTGCGTATAGCCGAAGATGTCAACGTGGCGGTCCTCGGGCGCCGGACAAACAGCAGCATTGTCCGGGAATCTGATCTGCACAAAGCCGGTGGTCGCACCCGCACTCAACAGGCGCGGCCCGGCCGGAGAGCAGAGAG
>CAYFQJ010000029.1:4537-11792 GCA_964345205.1 uncultured Actinomyces sp.
TTGGCGAATAGCACGTCATACCGGCCCGAGGACACATTAGTTGTGATCTCGTTCCAGGTGAAGACGTTATTGGACGGCCCAGTGGCGGGTCCGCGAGTGTTCGGAATCCAGTAGTTGAACTGTCCTGGCGCGACAATCGGAATCCGGGGCGGAGTTTTCTCGGCGGTTGCGCTACCAAATTTCTCGCCGTTGTATTCGTTCACCGCGCAGGCTTTGACAGTGACTGTCTGCGCCTGTTGAACAGATAGTGTCCAGGAGTACTCGCGAGCGGAAATTGTCGGCGTGCAGGTGTCGCCGGTAGAGACCCCAATCAGTGTTGAATCGGCGGGGGCTCCGTTCGTATTCGTGACGGTAACTGTCGCCCGCAAGGTCTCCGGATTGTCAGTATCGGACACAGCCAGTTCGATAGTTGGCGCACCGATGCCATGGACCCCACCAATTGTGAGGCCGGTGCCCGTAGTTGAGCCGTTACCGATGGGAGGCAGGGTGAAGCGGGAGCCGGGAGTTACGGTCACGGTGGTCCCTGTGTTTGTGCCAGCATCGTAGTTTATTTCGGCTGTTGTACCGCTGACCGGAACGTTTTCAGTCGTCGCTCCACCAGTAATTTGCAGATATTCCGTGGTGGGATCAATCCCGGAGATGCTCAGTCGCACTTTCCCACCCTGGTTACCGTTAGGAACGGGCACGAATGTGCCGGAGGTCGGCGTGCCCGGAGCTTCATAAGCGTAGGCGCTGACCGATACAGCGGTCCGCGATTCGCCGACGGAGTTCACGGCGTATACTTGGAAGGTTTCTGCCTGCCCGTTGGTGAGCCCCGTAATAGTACAGACCCCATCTAAACTACAGCTTCCATTCCCCGGTCCGACCAGACGATATCCCGTTATCGCCGGGTAGGAACTAGTATCGGAAACAACTTGTAGGCGCACAGAGTTGGACGTGTACCCCACCCATTCGACGCGGGTGGGTACAGTGGGCAGGCCCTGCAGGTCGACAACTACCGAGCCGTTTCTAGCGCCGGCGGAGAGTGTTCCCTGCGCGTCTTGGACCACGAAACTACCCGTACAGGCAGCCGCTCCGGGAGTCCCAGTTTCCCAACTGGCCCTGACTGAGGACGGCCCTTCTAAAGCAAAATTAACTCCGGGGCACGACGATGTGGGACTGACCGAAACCAGTTCCAGTGGTGTTCCCGGTAGTGGATTGACTTCACCGGGCTGCCCCATGACGGGAATGACACAGCTGGTGTTCCCTGCCGCTTGGCTACAGGTCTGGACGACGGTTCCCCCCGCGGGGAGCGCAGAGGGCGCCGGCCCGACCGTCAGCGTCAGCGTGGCCACATTGGCGTCGGGGTGGCTGGGCAGCCGGACCGTAACGATTTCTTGACGCCCCGGTTTCGACGCATCTAAACCGCGAACTGTCAGCAGATTGCCGTTGGGGGTGATTTCGAACAGTCCCCCACCGCCGCTGACCTCATAGCGAAGATCAGCAAACTGGGGCGTTCCGTCCCAGGTGACCATCTGGTTCAGGTCATAGGTGACGGTGGCGCCGGGCGATACTTCCAAGGCCGCCGCCCGCAACTGCGGTTGGGGTGCCGCGGGAATAATTCGAACCGGAATTGTCAGGACCGTGTAGTCGGGTTGGCCGGTGACGCGAACGGCGAAGGAACAGCTGTCGCGCCACGGTTCTCCCTGCCCGGCCGCGTATTGCAAAGTATTGCCGTCTATCAGTCGGCAGGTGGCCTGCGCTCGTGCCCCCGACGTGGTGAACTGTCTACCATCGAACTGGAGGGTCTCTCTTGGAGGGCGAGAGATAGCGTCGTTCAGATTCAGTTCAGCAGTTGCATCCTCATCGACGACAATTTCTCCCACTGAGGCTTTGAGCACGAGGGGAACATCGGTTTCGGATGGCACGCGGAGGAAGCCGTACGTGACCATTTCCTCGCCCTGGAAGCTGGTGCCCTTGACTTCGAAGGGCACAATTTGGGTGTGCTCGGGGATTGTTCCGCTGATGGTCCACCCGGTGGCCTGGTAGTTTTCGGGATCGCCCCAAAGATTCATCTTGAGGTCACTGATCGGACCGGAGCTCCAACTGACTTTCCCGTCGAGCACGTCGACACCACCGGGCAACTGTGCCAGAGTTTCAGCGTTCAGCCGTGTATCTTGCACGAGAGGGAAGTTAGGAACTGGCTCACGAACCACTTTGGTAACAATGAGTCCAATGGAGGTATCGCCTTGCTCATTGCTGACCGTGTACCGGAACGAGGTCGTTCCTAGTGTGGTTCCACCAGCGATCCGCACTTCACCAGTTTCCGTGTCATACCCCAAGAGGCGCTGTTCCAGCAGGTCATATTCCTCTGATCCCTGGGGCGCATTGGGTGCCACATCAAGCAGTTCAAGTGCTCCACCGGCAGGGTCAATGTCATTAGCTATTGGCTGCACGATCGCTTCGGCATCGGCACCGGCTTGAATTTGGATGTAGTCCGAGTACGCCAAGGGGCTGGGGTCCGCAGTTCCATCGAGGATCCCGATCCTCACCGTTCCAACGGCGGGCACACCAGCAGCGTTGCGGACCTGGTATGTGAACGTGTCCTGTCCTTTTGAGCCCGGGTTGGCGTGGTAAACAATTGCGTCGCCCTCAGCCGAAATGGCGGCCGATCCCGATTCGGGCTGCCTGACGATGCGGTCAAGCTGGAGCAGTTCCCCCGGCAACCCCACACTGGCGGCAGTGAAAGGAACTGTCACAGCCGCTCCGTTCAGCACTCGGGCTTGAAGGTTTTGCGGTTGCGGCGGCGCATCCGAGTCACCTTCGGTAACAGTTATGTGCACCTGCGCGGTGGCTGTCAACGCCGGATACCCAAGCCGGTAGGTCGAGTAGCTCAACGTGTAGTCGCCGGGTTCATTAGGGGCCAGGTACCGCAGTTTAGTTGGGGTCGCGAAGGCCAGTCCCGCTTCTTGGATATTGCGCACGGTCGACGGGTCAATTGCGATTTGGGCACCGAGGGGAGCAACGTCATTCGCGAGGACGTCAATATCCACTTGGGCGCCGGCTCGGACCTTGAGCCAGTCGTCTGTCGCGATCGGCCGCTGATCCGAAGCTTCGGCCAGCAAGATAACGGTGACTTGACCGCTGGTGGTCCCGGCAGGATTGCCAGTGCCGTCAGATACACGATACGTGGCGGTTCCCAGCGGGCCGGGTTGCCCGTCGAAGGTGTCGCCCGTGACGTGAAGGTATCGTTGGCCCACAACTTTCATGTTGAGGGCGGCGTCCTCGTCGGGAGTGAATTCCAGGTCGTCCACCAGCAGTACCGACCCAGCCGGGTTGGTGACAGCAGGTAACACGTCCGCGGTGGCGTCCTCGTTGGGGCGCAGGAACACAGTCAGCGGCACTGTGGAAATTTGGGCGTCCGCTGGGTCCTCGAGGATCACCCGGACGATGCCGCTGGTTTCGCCACCGGCATCCTGCACGGTGACGCGCAGCGGATACGAACCGGGGTGTGCCGAGTTCAAGGAGAACTTCAGGTCTTCAGAGTTGACGTTTATCGTGGCGTCAGTTTCGTTCAGAGGCGTGACGGACGTCAGTCGCCGGTTCCCCACACTTCCGGTTATTTGTGAGGAGACATCCACCTGCAGGGCAGTCCCGGCGATCCCGGTTGTGACTAGCGGCGTGAATTTCAATGCCGGCTTTGGTGTAACAACAATGTTGAGAACCTTAGTTGCTGAAGTGCCACCCGCGTTGCTGACGGTCACCTCAATTGGAACGGTCGTTGTTACTTGAAGGTTCGGGTCGGGGTGCTGATAGGTGATGGTCCCATCCGGGTGTCCGACAACCGTGCCGACGTCACCTCGGTTAACGACTTCTGAAACCATCAGCGGATCGCCCTCGGGGTCCACCCAGCCACCCAAAACTTGGGTTTCAACAGTTCCGCCCGGAGCCACCGTTGGCTTCGGCCATTTAGCCAAACAGTGTTCGACTCCACACCACTGTGGCGCCTGATTTGTTTCGGGGTCGGCAATAGTCAACGTCACTGTTGCGGCGTTTGAGTTCAGCCCCGAAGCGGCCGTCCCATCGGTCACCTGATAGGTGAAAGTCGCGCTGCCCGTGGCGTCAATATTGGTGCGAACAACCAGCTGCTGCTGATTGTCGGCAACAGTCACAGTTCCAAATTCGGCGGGAAGTCCCTTAACTGAGTCGGGAACAATGCTGAGGACGTCCTCGTTAGGGTCGTGGTCGTTGAGGAGGACGGGAAGGGTGGTTTCCGTTCCGGGGCGCACGCCGAACTGGTCGTTCTCAGCCACGGGTGGACGGGGGTCAAGAACCTGCTGGGCTTCAACGTCTTCGGCGGTGGTGACTAGCTGTTCGTCAATGTCCCACTGCTGTGATGAGGCGACTAAAGTTCCCGCGGGCGCGAGCCAAACCCATCCGCTTTGAACCTCGTTGACAATTAGTTTGGTGCCATTGGTGAAAAACCGTAGGTCCAGTGTTTCCGGCAGAGATCTCCCACCATAGTTCAGCGGTGTTTCTCCGGAGGTTTCCGACCAGAGGATCCCCTCTGCTTGGCCGGGATAGACCCAGGCGGCATAAATTTCGCCATCGAAATTCAGGGGTGCGGCGGCAACCGCCCCCGGATCGACGGTCACGATACGTTCAACTTCGCCGTCTTGTAGGTCCACGGCGAGCAAACCATCAGTGTCGGACATGTAGACCAGTGGGCTTTCGGGCCCCGGACGTTGGAGCAAACGAATATTGCTCTCCGGAAGGGTGACGGGCTGTTCGTGCCCCTTCCACCACAGGTTCCCGGTCGCGCCGTCAAGAAGGACCCAGGTGGTACCGATCCAGGTCATTTTTAGTTCATCAGTGTTCTCCAAGTAAATGGAGTCAACGGTGGTGGCGAAGTCCCCGGAAGCCTCGGCGGTGATGATATCCCCCGTGCTGTTTTCGTACCCGACGACCGTGCCGCTTTCGGCGATACTGGCCGCCGCAACGCGGACGGGCATTGGTTCCGCTCCGGACTGCCCGCTCTGTCCCCCGCCCTCGTACAAGATCGGCTGATAGTCCGCGGGGTTGCTAACTGTTGCTGTGTACAGTTCGCCGTCGGCGGTGCGGTACAGCAGGTATTCCCCGGCTTGAGTAACACTTTGCGTTTCTGGCGGAGTGCTGAGGCTCGTGTCGTCTTTATTTTCGGCAGTGAGGTCGGCGGGCGAGGCCGTGTCAATGATCGTGACCGACTGGTACCCGTCTGAGTACAGCAGCGCGGTCTGCCCCACTTGGATCAGGTTCGACGGGTTCTTGACGTTCCGAACGGTATCGAGCTCCGATAGGGCCGTGTTCACCCGGCCGTAGCGTCGCCCTTCAGCGGCCTGCATTGCCCACACAGAAATCGGTTCCCTCTGGGTCACCTGCTGGTTGTAGCCTGGCCACACCAGGGCGATTACCGTTCCCAATAGTACGACGAGTGCGACACCGAAGGCTGTCCATCGTGTTTGTGCGCGAAGACCCGTGAACGTCATTACATTCCTCCCGTCAAGAGGACGATGGCCAGTACCACGACCGTGGTCATCACCGCCGTGGCGGCAATGATGAGCGGGACGAACCATTTGCGGTTCGATGCCCGATTCCTTTGGACCAGACGTGACCGTTCTTCGGCGGCGCTGCGCCGAACCCGTGTACTTTCGACGTTAACAGTCGAGCGTGACACCGACGGATGGAAGCCTTCGGCTCGAGGGCGCGACTGTCCCATCTGGGAGACCTGCGGCGCGATGCTGATACTCATACCCAGCTGGTTCTGGATGCTCTGTAGGTCGGAGACCATTTCATCGACGCTGTGATAACGATCTTGAGGATTCTTCGCGAGTGCTTTGCGCAAGACATTTTGCAGAGTATCGGGGACGTCAGGCCGGCTAATATGCCGGTACTGTGCCCTTTCAATCCGGCTGCGGATCTGGTCGGCCTGGTTGCGGGTGGCATCGATATCTTCAAAGGGGCTTCGTCCGGCGAGGAGACCGTAGAGGGTCGCCCCCAATCCCCAAATATCGGCGGCAACAGAACCCGAGGTTGTCGCATTGGCAATTTCGGGGGCACTCCACGGCAAGGACATGGCTACGCCCTCGGATTCTTCCATCGCGGAGATTGCCGCCGCAACGCCGAAGTCCGAAAGGACGGGTTGACCGTAACTGCTGATGAGGATGTTGCTGGGTTTGACGTCGCGGTGCAGCATCCCTTGTGCGTGGGAGGTTGCCAGTGCCGAGCCAATCCGGACCCCCACGTCGAGGACTTCATTCACCGCGATGGTTTCTTGCCGATAGCGCCTTCCGTAGGAATCGACGCACACTTCCATCACCAGGTAGGGGCGGCCATCTGCGGAAATACTGGCCTGGTGAATGGTGAGGATATTGGGATGCGAACTAAGCTGGGCCATAACGTCGGCTTCGGTGGTGAACATCTGCAGCGTTTGTTCATCCACATCTTCTTCCAACAGGACTTTTACCGCTACTTCGCGGTAAGGCATGTCTTGTTGGTACAGGAATACATCGGAGAATCCGCCGGCCCCGAGCGGTCGCAAGTACTGGAAGCCGGGTATGACGGGGTGCGGTCCGGGTAGTCGTTTCGCCACGGGCATGCCTCCCCAATTAGTGGTCTCCCTGATATTCCGGGTGGGTTTGTCGCCAAGACCAAATCTGTGGTGCCGCACCCAGTATAGGCAAAATTGCGATTCTTACAATTCGGGTGCCGAATTTGATTACATAGTGGATCTATTGGTTAAGACAAATGTTGGGATCCAACCCCCTGAGGGGGTCGAATCCCAACATTATTTAGTCAGCTACGTGAGTCGACTACTTGATGATTTCGGTGACACGACCGGAACCAACGGTGCGTCCACCCTCACGGATAGCGAAGCCGAGGCCCACTTCCATGGCGATGGGGCTGATCAGTTCAACTTCAAGTTCGGTGGTGTCGCCAGGCATGACCATGTCGGTGCCTTCAGGCAGCGTGATGATGCCGGTGACGTCCGTGGTACGGAAGTAGAACTGAGGACGGTAGTTGGAGAAGAAAGGCTTCTCACGGCCACCCTCGTCCTTCTTCAGGATGTAGACCTGAGCCTTGAACTTGGTGTGAGGTTCGATGGAGCCGGGGATCGCAACGACCTGGCCGCGCTCAACATCTTCGCGCTTCGTGCCGCGGAGCAGCAGACCACAGTTCTCGCCAGCCCAAGCTTCGTCCATCTGCTTGTGGAACATCTCGATACCGGTGACGGTGGTCT
>CAYFQJ010000030.1:0-11702 GCA_964345205.1 uncultured Actinomyces sp.
ATCGTGTTTCGAGACGACGGCAATATCGTCAGGTGCCACTCCCAGTTGGGCCAGGTCCCGAGCCAACCGGGACTCGACACCACCGCGAGCTGCGGCCAGAGCACCGATTCCCGGGGCGGGAATCGAAGTGTGAATACCATCGGCGAAGCTCTGGGCGTAGCCAACGACTCCGAGTACGGGCAGACTCATCTCCAAAGCCACGTCGCCGCGGGCCAAGAGGATGGTTCCTCCACCTTGAGCTTCGACGAAGCCTTCACGGCGACGGTCATTGGCTCGAGAGTAGAACCGCTCTTCGAGTCCCTTGGCGGACATCGTTTCTGAGTTCGCGGTGGCGTTCATCGATCCGAAACCAACCAGAGATTCGACAGCCAGATCGTCAATGGCGCCGGCAACTACGAAGGTTGCCTTGCCACAGTTGATCTTGTCGATGCCCTCTTCAACTGAAACGGCCGCTGTGGCGCAGGCTCCGACAGGGTGGATCATCGCTCCGTAGCCGCCCACGTAGCTTTGCATGACGTGCGCCGCCACGACGTTTGGCAGAGTCTCCTGCAGAATATCTGCCGGGTACTCTTCGCCGAGGAACCGATCAACGAACAGTTTGCGCATTGAGGTCATCCCACCGAAACCGGTGCCCTGAGTTGAGGCAACGTCAGCGGGGTGGACCGCCTGCAGCAGTTCGGCGGGGGTGAACCCGGCGGAGAGGAATGCGTCGACCGCTGTCACTAGGTTCCATGCGGTCATGCGGTCCATGGCTTCCAAAGTGGAAGCTGGGATACCCCAACGGGAGGGGTCGAAGCCGGTGGGGAGCTGCCCGCCAACGGTTCGGTTCAAAGTGGCGCGGCGGGGGAGGCGCGCTTGCGCTCCTGCCAGTCGCGTAACTTCCCATTCCCCATCTGACGTAGGACGGATCCGCGTCAGACGAGGATCTTCTACGACATATGATTCGGCGGTGGCCTGATCGGGAACCGTGAAGTTCACGTCGTGGGAGAGGAAAACAGCTGCCTCTTCCAGTGTGCCCAGCCCTTTGATGGCGGCGTCGTCGATGAACGAGCGTACACCGGAGCGCGCCACGACCTCATCGCGGAAACGCTCGAAAATCTGTCCTTCGGGCACCAGCTGATCGTCAGCGTCGTACCATCCGGCCACTGGTGAGTCCTGCCAGCGAAGCAGTCCCATCATCCAGGCCAGTTCGAGGACGCCTGCCGGGGTCAGGTCAACGCCGCTTTCGGGGTCAATTCCCAGTTCTGCCTGGTGGCGAGTACGGGCCGAACCCCAAGTGCTAACTTCGCCAATTCCGACGACGACCACAAGGTCTTCCAGCTTCTTGGTGCCATCAGCCCAGAGAGACGCGTCGTAGTCGGCCAAAGTTGGGTCAGCTGGTGACGGCAACGCCGGGATGGTCGCAACTGTTTCCACTTCAACTTCGGTTACAGCCGGAGCTGTGGCCGCAGCAGCTTCTTTCAGTGCCAACAGATCCACATCGGCGCCCAAACCACCCGTCAGATCGGCTTCAACCGGAGCGGAGAGAGCCGCTTCACGTACTTCTGGTGAGCACAGGGCAATCAGCTCTTCAGCAATCTGCTCTGTTGAGTAGGTGCGAATTCCGGCGGCTTCTGCCGCTGCCACCAGAGGATCGTTCCCGCCCATGAGGCCGGTACCGCGGACCCACCCAATACGGGGGTGTGCCAGCGTGACGTGGTCAGCCCAAACTCGTTCCACTTTCCAGCGGTTGAGGATCGCATCGAAGGCGGCTTTCGTTTCGCCGTAAGCGCCGTCACCACCGAAGACACCGCGGTTGGGTGAACCGGGCAAAATGGTGTGGACCGGCGAGTTTGAAGACGAAGCGGCCACAAGCTCTGCCAACTTCGCGATGGACCGCTCAACGCTCCACAGCAGCAGACGTGTCTGTGCTTCGGCCTTCTCGCCAGCGTCAGCCAGCGAACCCATTACGGAGGGAGCCGCAAAGGGAACGAACAGTGTCGGAACCAAAGCTGGTTTCAAAACGGTTGTCTTCGGACCGACTACGCGGGTCTGTTCCGAACCGACCCAGGAGATCAGGGCATCCACATCCCGGTAGCTGGAGAGGTTAGCCGGAACCAACCACAGCTGCGCTCCGGGCGCGGCATTTTCGCGGTACAAACGCTTTGCGAAAGCCAAACGGCGCGCATCCACACGCGATGACGTGGCGATAACTGTGGCTCCCCCCGAAAGGAGGTCGGCAACAACAGCTCCCGCAATCGACGTGGGTGTAACCCCAGTTACCAACGCGACTTCGTTGGCGAAACGGGTGGCAGCTGCCGCACGTTCCGCACCAACTACGGTGTTTCCAGCGGCTTCAGCTGCAATCTGACCGTAAACGTCAGCGAGTTCTGCACGGCCGGCGACGGCAGCCTTCTGCTGCCACCACGTGGCCTGTTCAGCAACGGCCGTTCCGGCTCCCCAGAATTCGATCCGTTCAAAAGCTGAATCGTCCTGGTTCAACCACAAGCGGGCCAGGTCTTCACGTGCTGAAGCCCAGCGGTCATCGAGTAGTACAGCCTTGGCGGGACTGAAAACAGGGGAAACCTGATCGACCCAACCGGTACCCAATTCGGCGCTGACAGCATCGAAAACCTTGGATGCCAAAGCGGCGTCCTCGTCGACGTCAGGAGTTCCTTCGGGCAGTGTCACTGCGCCCTCAAGACCTAAAGACTCCAACAGCTGGTGTGCGGAGCGGGCGAAGAGACCGTCCTCGCCCAAGATCTTGGCGGACAGTTCCGTCAGTGCTGCAGAGTCAACTACGCCTCCGCCAGTGCCGCCCCCTGCTTGGGGCAGTCCGACGGTGATTCCGCGAGCTGAAGCGACAGCCTGGACGGCATGGTCGATGAGAGCATCGGCTTCAGCGGCGCTCGAGACTGTTTCGGGCAGCGTCGCCAGTGCTCCACCGCGGACAGAGTCCCCGTCGCGGGTGCCCAGCAGGACCTCGGCAGTGACCGCATTGGCCCAGCCTTCACCCAGCTGCCACGTTTCGGTGACTCGCTCACGGATCCGGGCGGGTTTGACTCCGGCGCCCCCGAATACTCGGCGGAGGCGATCGCGGATAGCCTCGGTGAGGACCGGCCCGAAGGCGCGGTAGTTGTGCGCCAGACGGTCGACACTGGTGTAGAGATCCCCCACTGTCGCATCGGCGGCGCCATCAATGGAGGCCAGTCCCAGTTCGGCTGAAAGATCCATTAACAGTTGGTTCCGGCGTGCTGAAACACCATTGGTGAGGGTGTCAGTCGTGTCGGTGTCGACGATCTGTTCGGTGCGGACCTTATTGGTGAAGGCCATCAGTGTGCGGATGGCGTCGGCAGCCTTGAAGGCAATGTCTGCCGGACGTTCCCCACCGCCAGTGGCCGCGGGTGCGGAGGCAGCCGCGGCGGGTGCCTCTGCGTCCGGAGACGCTGCTGGAGCGGCCGCGGGTTTGGACGACGGTGATGAGGCTGTCTGGGCCCCGCTGTCGTCATCTTCTTCTTCATCAACAAAGAGGGCGCGCACATCGGTGCAGGTAACAACTTGCTCGTCACGCTGCAGGTTGAAAACGGAACTCTTTGTGCCGAGGAAACGTGGCAGTGTGAGTGTCTTGGATGCCAGTCCCGCCAGGGTCGGCGCGGTGGCCAAGCCAATTTCGATGGCTCGTTGCGTCCCCAAGCCACCTTCGGAGAGGGGCGTAAAGAGTACCTGCTGGGTTTCGATCCACCGCACTGGCGAGGCGAACTGCCAGCACAGCAGCTCTACCAGGAGTAGACGGGCCAGGTGAGAGGGGTTCTCGAGGGCGGCATCCCAGGCGGCTTCATCAGTTAACAGTGCGATGAGCGGTTCGCTGGGAACCTCATCAACTATCGACTGGGCAAAGTCGCGAGTCAGCTCGAATGGACGGGCCACAAGGTTCGGTAGGTATTTTCCGACCAGCAGTGTGGTGTCAATTTCGCTGGGGATCAGGCTCATGAGTTTCTCGCGGAACTCGGGAACGCCCTTGCGCAGAACTCGCGAGTGGAACGGAACATCAATTCCGGGGACGTACATGAATGAGCGTTTACCGCCATGCGCGGCCGCTCTCTGGTTCGCATCGGCTTTCAGAGCCTGCAGCCCAGCGATAGTTCCAGCTACTGCATACTGCTGGTCAGCCAGGTTGAAGTTGACGATTTGGAGGAACTCGCCGGTCTTTTCGGAGAGATCATCAACGTAGGCCACAACTCCGGCATCGTCGATGCCGAACTGGTTGGGACGCAGCGCTCCCATCCGGTAATTTGAACGGCCCTTCTCGTCTCGCTCCACCAGGTTATGCATTGTTGAACCTCGATGGAAGACAATTTCGAGGACGGTCTCGAGGGGGAACACCTCTCCGTATGAGCTCAGAGCAGTGTATTCACCGAGGGAGTGTCCAGCAAAGTAGGCGCCCTCCACCAGTGCGCCCGTTTCACGCAGGCGGGCTGTTTGGGCAAAAGCCACAGTCGCCAGGGCCACCTGAGTGAATTGGGTGAGGTTCAGAATGCCGTCAGGGTGTCGCCACACGTTGTCGCCGGAAATCAGTTCCTGCGGGTTATCGCGTACGACCGCGATGATCGAGAAGCCGAGGCCCTTGCGGGTCACCCGATCGGCCCGTTCCCAAACGTCACGGGCTGCTTCGCTTGATGTCATTTCGTCCAAGCCCATGCCTTGACGCTGAATTCCCTGACCGGGGTACAGGTAGGCGGTGCGGGGAGCGGCAGTAGTGGCGGTGGCACGGGAAACAACCTGGCCGGCGATCTTACTGGTGACTTCCAGTACTTGACCACCACCAGGTAGGCGGCCGATCCGCTCAACCTGCAGGTCAACGGTGTCTTCCAGATTCACCAGACCGTACATGTTGTAAGTCCAGCCGGTGATGACCCAACCTTCACCGTCGGGACCATCAGCTTCAACCAGGTTTTGCGCAACTGCCGACAGCCACATTCCGTGGACCAGCGGTGCTTCAAGTCCGGCCACGATTGCCGCACGGTAGGACGTGTGGATCGGGTTGAAGTCTCCCGAGACGTTCGCGAACGGAGTCATATCGGCAGGCGCCACAACTTTCGCGCGACGCAGCACGGAACGGGGAGTGTCAATGGTGTCCGACGCGTTACCGCCAGCGTTCTCTACGGCCGGGGGTGGAATATCCGAGCCGATCCGGCCGCGGATTGCGAAACGTTCAGAGAACTCGCCGATTTCTTCGCCGCCATTGAACAGCGTTTCCTTGACGACGACGACACGTCCGGATGATGACTCCAGAAGGTCAACGGTGCGGGCAACGACGGTCAATTGGACCGGTCCGGCCGCCACCAGATTCTCCAGGTCCACATTCAGGCGCGCTGTGTGGTCAAGGTGAACCGCTGAGAGCAGACCTTCGATCACAGGGTAGTCATCTTTGAGGGCGGAGCCCAGAGCGGCGTAGATTGCCGGCCAGCACAGACCGAGCAGAGCGTCGGGGACGACCGTCGCCGCCTGGTAGTCCGCTGGCAGGGCTTCAGCGGTGACAGCGCGGTGGTGCGCAGCCAGTTCCGGGGTGACAGTGAAGTTCCAAGTGGCCTCGCCAAACTGCGAGTCTGCGCTGGGTTCCATTGTCGGCAGCGCCAGGATGGGGTCACCTGTGATTGTTGCTCCTCCAACACCGGCAGTTGCGGCCAGGAGGGCGTACATATTGGCTGGCAGCGAGCTGCGGTCAACTACGGGAGCGCCTCCGGAAGCGACATCGGCGGGCAGCTCCAGGGGGATCGTTAGTGAACGAACCGCGTGGTTGTCCAAACCGCCAGGGACCGAATCCCAGTAGGTATCGAAGCTGATGGTGAGGTCGTAAACTTCCCTCTCGCCTTCTTGACGGGTGAAGGTCAAAGATTCACGCGGCAGCTGATGGGCCGGGTTATCCACCAGGTTTCCACTCCACATGATGTGGGGGGCGGCGATAAGGAACTCAATCGGATCGGCCGCTGAAGCCAAACGCGAGAAGCGTCGTTCCACGGAAACACCCGCGTTCAGAGCCCGATCGACGCAGGCCTGTTCGAAGCGACCCAAGAGTTCGCCAACAGGTTCGTCGACCCGGTCAATTCCGGCGACTGAGACTGGGCCCGGGATGATACGGACTTCGTCGGCGGTGTAACGGGGGACTTGCGACTGCCACAGGTTGTCCTGGCCCCACCAGCGCAGAATATCGTCATCCAAAACGGGCACAAAAGGCATCGGTTTGGGGTGTTTACGGCAGAGGTCAACAAACCAGGCCGCGTCGGTCGGGGCCACCTCGACCTGCAGAGAGTTCGGGTAGGCGCCCTCAAGAGCAGTAAGTGCCGTCCACGGGTCCCGCACCGAATCCAAGTCGGGGAAGAGCGTGGCAATTTCACCGTGTTCGGGAACAGCTAGGCGCCCCTCAACGCGGTGCAGCAGATCGAGGAAACGGTCAATCCAAGTGTCATCGATCCAGGGGTAAGAGAGTTCGGCGAAGCGGCGTGCCCACTGGGCGTAACTCATCTGGTCAACGTCACCGAAATAGGGTTTGGAAGTCGCGTCCAGTGCGGCAATGATTTCATTGCGACGGGCAGCGATCTGGTCTTCATTACCGGAGACTTCAGCAATGAGGCGAGCGCAGGCCGCAGCAGCGTTATCGATTTCGTGAATGTCGGCGCGCAGGTGTGACAGGCCGGAGGTCATTCCGCCGCGGCTGTGCTCCACCGCGATCCAGCCGCCCTGAGGATCATCAGCTGCGGCACCGGGCAGCCCTGGGGTTTCCAGCAGCAGCTGCTTCACTTCCGGCGTTGTTTTAGCTTCTTTGACGGTCATGGCGGCGGTGCCGACAAGCACGCCGTCAACAGGCATTGATGCGAAACCGCGGGCCGTTGCCCATTCACCACTGAGGTAGTCGGCGGCGCGTTCCGGCGTGCCGATACCGCCACCAACACAGAGCACAACGTTGTCGTAAGCACGAATTTCTGCGTAGGTGGTGAAAAGGAGGTCGTCGAGGTTTTCCCACGAGTGGTGACCGCCAGCGTGGCCGTCCTCGACCTGGATGATTAGGGGGAAATTGGGGACAGCTTCAGCGATCGCCAGGACCTGACGAATCTGCGCGACCGTACCCGGTTTGAAAGCGACGTAGGGCAAACCGACCGCTGTGAACTGTTCGATGAGGGTTACGGCTTCGTCAACTTCGGGGATACCCGCTGAGATAACCACACCGTCGAGGGGGGCGCCGGCGGTGCGGGCCTTCAACACCACAGACTGGGTGCCGAACTGCAGGTTCCATAGGTAGCGGTCCAAGAACATCGCGTTGAACTGGGCGGACTCGCCGGGGTTCAGCAACTGACGTAGGGTCGCCATGTTTTCGTCGAAAACTTCTTCGGTGACTTGACCGCCGCCAGCCAGTTCGGCCCAGTGTCCCGCGTTGGCTGCTGCGGCGACAATTTCAGGGTCAACAGTGGTGGGGGTCATTCCCGCCAAAACAATGGGCGAACGTCCGGTCAGCCGTGAGAATTTGGTGTCAACAACGGTCTTACCGTTAGCCAGGTTGAGCAGGCGCGGCGCGTACTGCGACCAGTCAATGGCCGAGGGCGCTTCGTAACCAACAGTGAGGAAACGGTCGCGATCTTCAGTCGTTCCCAAGGGGATGACACCCACACCGGAGCCGAGCAGGTCGGCTTCGCTGATCCGAGCCAGAGTGTTGCCGGGGCCCAAGTCGAGAATCCATTCGGCTCCGCGCCTGGTCAGGTCATCCAGTTGGGCCACCCAGTCCACATGGTTGAGCAGCACTGTGGCCGCTAGTGATTCTGCGAGGTCACCGGGCAGTTGTGCGGTTTGCGCCCACTGGAGCGCCTGGTCATAGGCAGAGGTCAATAGCTGCGAATGGAACGGTGCCGCAACGGTGATGAAATCGAAGATCGGGGTGAACGGAACGCCGCCGCGCAGCTTCGAAGCGATGGCCTGTTCTTCAGTGTTCTGACGCTCTTTTGCCAAGGCGGCGAAACGATCAAGGTCGCGAGGCAGCCCGCTGAGGACGAAACGGTCGGGGCCGTTGATGAGGCTCAGCTCGACCTGCAGTGAAGTGTTTTGCTCGAGGAGTTCCTCAATATCGGCGCGGGAAACGTTCCGCACCGAAAGCATCGGGGTGGTGTCCTCCACCGGAAGTGAACCGTTGGTGCGACCCGCGAGGGTTGCGGCCGCCCCAAGAAGTCTGGCGACAGCAAAAACCTGTGCCATTAGTTCGGTGTCCGCAGCTTTCCACGCTTCGAAAAGCGCTACACCGAGGACTCCCTGAGAGTGTCCGGCAACGCCTAGGGGATACTGTTTGCGCACATCGAAATACTCCTCGGCCAGAGCCAGCAGCGCACCGTACTGGGCGGCGAGGATTCCGGGAATTGACTGGGACGGCAGATTCGGGTCGACGCCGGAGTTATCCAGGTCGAAACGGCCGTTGCCGATCAGAGTCAGCTCGCGGTTGACCGGCGCTAAGAGGCGGTCACTGGCCGCTACCAGGTCGCGTAACTGTCCGGCTACATAGTTATCTTCAAGCAGTTCATTGAGTTCTGTTCTCCAGGGGGTTCCCTGGCCGGCGAATGTCAGTCCGTAAGGCGTGCCGGTGGAACCGCCGAAAGTTTCAAAGAGAGGCTGCGGTGACGAAAGCATATGTGGAGTCTTTTCTACGTTAGGTGCGGGGGGAAATGTAAGTGGTTTGGAGTTCGGCATCGGTCACAAGGGTCCGTTGTCGTGGCGTTTGATGCCGTCGTACGTGCAGTCTTTAGTTTCGAGAAGCTCCAGTGCGTTGATTAGTGCTTCGCGTGTCTGCGAGGGAGTAACGATGGCGTCAAACTCACCTTCAGAGATTGATAAGTCAGGGTTGATATTGGCAGCGGCGTACTCTTCGACCAGTTTGAGTCGGAGGGCTTCGACGTCCTCGCCCCGCTCAGCTGCGGCCTTCAGTTGACGGCGGTACATGATCGATACGGCACCATCAGCGCCCATAACTGCGACTTCGGCACCGGGCCAAGCCAGGTTCACGTCAGCACCCAAAGATTTGGATCCCATGACGATGTACGCACCGCCGTAGGCTTTGCGTAGCACCAGGGTGATCATGGGGACGGTGGCGTTGGCGTAGGCGAAAATCATTTTGGCGCCGCGGCGAATAATTCCGGCCTGTTCCTGTTCGGTTCCGGGGCGGTAGCCGGGAACGTCAACCAGAGTCACGATCGGGATGCCGAAAGCATCACAGAAACGCACAAAGCGCGCGGCCTTTTCGGAAGCGTCAACATCCAGAGTCCCCGCATCGTGGAGCGGCTGATTGGCAACGAGCCCGATGGGACGTCCCGAGAGGCAGGCGAAACCAACCACGGCGTTCCGCGCAAATAGTTCCTGAACTTCAACGAATTCACCATGGTCGACGAGGTGTCGAATCACATCGACCACATCGTAGGGCTGGCGCGAAGAAATAGGAACGAGGGCGTCTAGTGCGGCGGCGTTGACGAGCTCCTGGGCGACCGGTTCGTACGCGTAATGAGGAGTTCCCGAGTCGTTGTTGCTCGGCAGGTACGAAAGCAGCGCCCGAGCGTACTCGAGGGCGTCTTTTTCGCTCTCAGCCAGGTAGTGCGCGACCCCTGATTGGAAGTTGTGCAGCTCGCCGCCCCCCAGATCTTCGAAAGAAACAACCTCGCCGGTCACGGCCTTCACAACATCCGGGCCGGTCACGAACATATGCGAGTTTTCACGCGTCATAATAATGAAGTCGGTGAGGGCGGGGGAGTAAACCGCACCCCCGGCGCAGGGCCCCAAGATTAGGGAAATCTGCGGGATAACTCCGGAGGCCGCACATGTCTTTCGGAAGATTCGACCGTACTGGCCCAGGGCGATGACGCCTTCCTGGATTCGGGCACCGCCGGAGTCCAAAAGTGCGAGGAGCGGGATGCGCATCTCCATGGCCACATCCATGAGGTGCAGAATCTTATCGCCCTCATCGCGGCCGAGGGTTCCCCCGCGAACCGAGAAGTCCTGGGCGTAGACGGCGACGTTGCGGCCGTTAATTTTCCCGTGTCCGGTGATGACCGCGGCACCGAGGAAGTTTTTCTCGCCGGTACCTCCCGAAAACTGTCCAATTTCGATGAAAGTTCCCTCATCTAATAACTGGGTCAAACGTTCACGGGCTGTGAGTTTTCCGTTGGGGTGCTGCCGCGCTGCGGCGCGCTCCTCGGCCAACTTCGCCTTCTGGGTTTCCTGGTTGGCGTGATCCTCGCGGGTAGGTAGAGACAGGGGGGCAATATCTGACGCTGCTGTGGTGGTCATTAGTTTTCCTCACCGGTAGTTACTAGGCGGAGTAAAGGTTGGTTGGGACTCACGTTGTCACCGTTATTGACTAGAACTTCTTCGACCGCACCGTCTCGGTGGGCATGAATGTATTTCTCCATCTTCATGGACTCCATCACCATGACGAGGTCGCCCTCGGCCACTGTCTCACCAGCAGTAACGCAGACGCGAACCACAATTGCCTGCAGTGGGGATGCCACCACGTCAGGATGCTGAGCGGCCGCCTGGGCGGTGCGCGTGTTTTCGCGTTGTGACCGCAGTGGCTGGGGGAGTCGGGCCGCAGTTCCCGGCGCCGCACCCCCAGATAAGAAGTTGGCAGGCAGCCCCAGTTCATGGCGGCGCCCGTCAATTTCAATTGAGAACCGAGTAAGCGGCACCGCGGTCGGTGCGCCGTCGGCGTTGGTATCGTCACCGGACTGGTTTTCGGCGTTTTCGAGGACGAACTGCGGGAGGAAAACCTCTTCCATCCAGCGGGTCCATACCTGCAGGTCCTCACCGGTGAACTCGGGGCGGTCCAGAATTTCCTGGTAGATCGGAAGCGGCGTAGCCACACCGTCAATGCGCAGCTCAGCCAGGGCGCGGCGTGCACGTTGCAGCGCGTGGTTGCGGTCCTCACCAGTGACGATCAGTTTGGCAACCATCGAGTCGAAGGCGGGACTGACGCTGTCACCGACAACAACACCCGTATCGATGCGAAGGCCGGGTCCCAAAGGCCAGTCAATCCTGTTGATGACTCCCAGGGAGGGCGTCAGGTCATTGGCTGGGTCCTCGCTGGTAATGCGGAACTCGAATGAGTGTCCCCGAGGTGCGGTTGGGGGAGTGAGCGGTTTGCCGGCAGCTATTTGCAGTTGCTGTCCGACGAGGTCGATGCCGCTGACCTCTTCGGTCACTGTGTGTTCCACCTGGAGGCGCGGATTTACTTCAAGGAAATACAGGTTGTCGTCCTCATCGAGCAGGAACTCGCAGGTACCCAAACCAACGTAATCGACGCCCTCGAAGAGTCGCTGCGATGAGTCCACCAGCTGCTTCTCAATCGCCCCCGTGAGGAACGGCGCCGGTGCCTCTTCAATCAGCTTTTGGTGGCGCCGCTGCACCGAACAATCCCGGGTGGAGTACACGGAAAAGTTACCCAGGCTGTCACGACCACATTGAGTTTCGAGGTGACGAGCCCGCTGCACGAACTTCTCGACAAAGAAGGAGTCGAGGGTATCTTCATCCCGGCCGGAGAAGAACTGGTCGAGGTCGGTATCATTCGCGATGACCGTGATTCCGCGCCCTCCACCACCGTCAGCGCGTTTGATGACGATCGGGTAGGAATGCTTGGTAATGAAGCTTTCGACTTCGCCGCGTGAAATCAGGGGCTCATCGGTTCCGGGGACGGGTGCAAC
>CAYFQJ010000031.1:0-11695 GCA_964345205.1 uncultured Actinomyces sp.
CAGTTCACCCCTCCCACTAGATGCGCGTCCTCCCATAATATCGCTGGACTCCGAGACCCGGGGTGATTTTTATCTACCGGCACATCGCCGCCCCACCCTGAGGAGGGAGTAATATCGGGAAGTGATGAGTCCAGCAGGGCGACACAGAGATTTCCAGGAGGCATTACATGTTCACAAATTCTGAGGACGTCCTCAGCTACCTTGAACGTGAAAAGGTCGAGTACATTGACGTTCGTTTCTGTGACCTGCCAGGAGTTCAACAGCACTTCACCATCCCAGCTTCGGAGCTGGGCGAGAGCGCTCTGACGGACGGCCTGATGTTCGACGGGTCATCCGTGCGTGGTTTCACTGCGATACACGAGTCCGATATGAAACTGATACCGGATCTGACGTCGGCGTTCATCGACCCTTTTCGTGCCGCCAAGACCCTCGTAATCATTTTTTCCATCGTCGATCCCTTCACCGACGAACCTTTCTCACGTGATCCGCGCCAGGTGGCGCAAAAGGCCGAGGCTTATTTACGTTCAACCGGGATTGCCGACACCTGCTTCATCGGTGCCGAAGCCGAATTTTACCTCTTCGACTCGATCCGGTACCAGGTCCAACCGGAACTGACTTTCTACGAAATCGACGCCGAGGCCGCCTCCTGGAATACATCCGCCGACGAACCAAACGGAAACCTGGGACACAAACTAGCTGCCAAGGGCGGCTACTTCCCGGTCTCCCCTCAGGACCACTACGCCGATCTTCGTGACGAAATGAGCACGCTGCTGCAACAGGTCGGTTTGCAGGTCGAACGGGCGCACCACGAGGTCGGTGCACCAGGGCAACAAGAAATCAACTACCGTTTCGCTCCGCTGACTGAGGCGGGCGACGACATGCTGAAATTCAAGTACGTCATCAAGAACGCCGCAGCCAGTGCGGGTAAGTCAGCGACATTCATGCCCAAACCAATCTTCGGCGACAACGGTTCGGGGATGCACACCCACCTTTCGCTGTGGAAAGACGGCGAACCGCTGTTCTTCGATGAGCGCGGCTACGGCTCGCTTTCAGACCTGGCACGCTGGTTCATTGGCGGACTGCTCGAACACGCGCCGGCACTCCTGGCGTTCACGAACCCGTCGATTAACTCTTACCGCCGACTGGTTCCCGGTTTCGAGGCGCCGATCAACCTGGTTTACTCAGCGCGCAACCGCTCCGCCTGTATTCGCATCCCCATTACTGGAACGTCACCGAAAGCCAAACGCGTCGAGTATCGCGTGCCCGACCCATCCGCGAACCCTTACCTGTCGTTCGCTGCCTGCCTGATGGCGGGAATTGACGGGATTAGGAACCGGATTGAACCGGCCACGCCAATCGACAAAGACCTCTATGAACTGGCACCCGAGGACTACGCTGATATTGCCAAACTGCCCACCGACTTGGAAAGTGCTCTTGAGGCCCTGCGCGCTGACCATGAGTTCCTACTTGAGGGCGGTGTCTTCACCGAGGACCTCTTGGAATCCTGGCTGGAACTGAAGGAACGCGACGAAGTCGAACCCTTCCGGGTCCACCCACACCCGATGGAGTTCCAGCTGTACTACGACGTGTAGGTCGTTGGCGCTAAGTTATCTGGCCCCCTGTCAGAAGGTGATCAGTTCAGGCTGACACCTTCCGCCCTATTACCGTTTTCATTCAACTGTTGCAATACTTAGAGCAGTCGAAGCAGAAATAGGAGGCGGCACAGCAGTGCATTCCTTAGACATCTCCCGCCGGGTTCCCGAACCAACAGACCAGATGAGCATCCCGGGTCTCTACCACCACCGAGCCGAGATTTACCCGGGGAGTACCGTCGTTGAACGGCGTACCGAATACGGTTCATGGCAAAAAGTCAGTATCGAAAAGCTTCTTGCGGACGTCCAGACTCTTGGTTGCGGCCTCATTGCTCGTGGCGTCAAACCCGGCGATAAGGTGGCCATTTTGGCGGCCACCTCATTCGAATGGATGCAATTAGATTTGGCGATCATGAGCGTAGGTGCTGTGACCGTGCCAATCTATGAATCAGACTCGGCAACGCAGATCGCACACATCATCACGGACGCCCAAGTCAAACTGGTTTTTACGGCCACTACGCAGCAAGCGGATCTGGTCCGTTCCATTTCCACGTCGAAGGAAGTGGAAGTCGAATCATTCGATCGCGGCGCTCTCGGGCAACTCCAAACCGCAGCTCGTCACGTCGAACTGGAACGGTTCACCGACCGTCTGGCAGCTTTACGCATCGACGATTTGGCGACCATCGTTTACACCTCGGGTACCACCGGACTGCCCCGCGGTGTGGAACTGACTCACCGAAACTTCGTGGCGACGTCGAATGGCATCCATCGGACTTTGCCGATGATCACCGAGAACCCCAAAACCCGAGGGTTCCTATTCCTTCCTCTGGCCCACGTTCTGGCCCGGTTCGTGATGCACACGATTTCAGCAGGACCGGCTACTGTGGCCTTCGCTGGCGATACTTCGAACCTTATCGACGACATCGCCGCTTTCGACCCGACCGCTATTTTGGTCGTGCCCCGGGTCCTCGAAAAGGTGTACTACGCGGCGCAGGCAAAGGCTGCCGTGGGGATGAAACAAAAACTTTTCTCGTGGGCATCACGCCAGGCGCGCGACGTCTCGATCGAGAAGGTCGAGGGAGGGTCGCCAACGGCGAAAACTCGCGGTAAACACGCTGTCGCTAACGCGTTAGTGCTCCGTAAGATCCGCCGCGCCCTCGGCCCCAATTTAGAGTATGTTGTTTGCGGTGGCGCACCACTGGCACCAGATTTGGCCCACTTCTTCGGGGGAATCGGTGTCACTCTGCTCCAGGGTTACGGCCTTTCCGAAACCACTGGACCAATTGCTGTGCAGATCCCCGGCTTGAACCCTCCGGGCACCGTCGGCCCCATTCTGATGGGGAACGAAGTCAAGATCGACCCGGAAGACGATGAGATTCTGTTGAAGGGCTCCGCGGTTTTCGAGCGTTATCATAACCAGCCGGAACAGACCGCCGCGGCTTTCGACGACGGTTGGTTCCGTACCGGAGACCTGGGCCGAATCGACGGTCTGGGACAGCTTCACATCACCGGGCGCAAGAAAGAGCTCCTGGTCACGGCGGGCGGAAAGAATGTTTCGCCCGAGATTCTCGAAGAGTCGCTATCCACTCACCCACTCATTGGGCACACAGTTGCCGTTGGTGATGGAAAACCATTCGTCGGAGCCCTCTTCACCCTGGACCCTGAGATGCTGCCAGTTTGGCTGCGACGCAAGGGACTGCCTGTGGTCGATCCGGGGCAGGCCGCCGAACTGCCCGAAGTCCAAGAGTCCCTGGAAAAAGCGGTGGCGCGCGCCAATAGCCAGGTGTCGCGAGCCGAGTCGATTCGGAAGTTCCGCATCATCAACGCCCACTTCACTGTTGAGAACGAATACCTCACGCCGTCCATGAAACTCAAGAGAAACCGAGTCATCGCAGATTTCGCGGACGAAATCAGTCGACTTTACGGTGACGCTTAACGCAAAGCGGTACACTACACAGAGATTGACGTCTGCTCCCGAGCGGCGCACCCCAGTAAGGATAAAGAACGAGAATGATCCAGCACGCAGATGGTAGTTGGGAAAACCCAGTTTTTGTTGAGGTCGACGACAGTTTGAGCCTGGTCAAAACAATCTTTGAACGCGGCCGTCGATACCCTGACGATATCGCTGCGGAGAAGCGAGTGGGCAACGGAGTGTGGCAGGAAGTCACCGCTCGTGAACTCGTTTACGATATTCGCGCCCTCGCCAAAGGGCTGTACGCTGGAGGTGTGCGACCAGATTCCCACGTCGCTATCCTCGCCGCCACCAGCTACGAGTGGGCCGTTCTGGATCTGGCAATTCTGGCTCTTGGTGCGGTGACGGTCCCCATCTACGAGACGGACTCGGCAATCCAAATCAAACATCTGCTGTCAGACGCGAAAGTCTCGTTGACGATCACCCAAACTCTGCAACAGGGTGAGCTGGTCCGGTCTGTTGCTAACCGCGGCCTGAAAGAAGTTCTGCATCTTGACTCGGGGGCGTTACGGAAGCTGCGCCAAAAAGGTCGGAACATCGATGACTCAGTAATCAATGAACTGGTAGAAAACACCACGCTTGATGACGTTGCGACTGTAATCTATACGTCTGGGACCACGGGGATGCCTAAAGGTGTGACGCTCAGCCACGGGAACTTTGTGCGTCCACTGATGCAGGCTTACGATTTGCTCCCAGCCGTAATCGCCGAACCAACAGCCCGGACGTTACTTTTCCTCCCGGTGGCTCACGTTCTGGCTCGTTTCGTGATGCACGGTGTTCTCATGGGACGAGGCCGCGTCGGCTTCTCTCCGGACACGCATTCGCTGCTGCACGACATAGAGACTTTCGCTCCGTCAGCTATCTTGGCGGTCCCCCGTGTCCTCGAAAAGGTCTACAACGCGGCGACCTCTGCGGCCGGCAAGGGCGCGAAGCGACGTATTTTCGCGTGGTCAGCACATCAGTCCCGCTTGATGTCTGAGGCAACCCGCTACCCCGAGCGACCGAAGGCTGGTTCCGCGGTGGATGGTGCACCCACGGCCGACGGGAATAAGGACGCGCTGGTCTCTGATGGTCCGTCGTTGGGGCTGCGGGTCAAGCACCGCGCCGCCGATGCTCTGGTGCTACGGAAGATCCGGAAACTCTTGGGCCCCAACTTAAACACGCTGATTTGTGGCGGCGCGCCCCTCTCCCCCGAACTCGCAGATTTCTATCGGGGGATGGGGATCAACCTGCTCCAAGGGTACGGACTTTCGGAAACTACCGGTCCGATCACTGTGCAGATCCCGGGCGACAACCCGGCGGGCTCTGTCGGCTACTTGTGGCCGGGGAACTCTCTGAAGATTGCGGAGGACGGAGAGCTGCTGCTCCAGGGCCTCTCGGTTTCGTCCTGCTACAAGAACCTGCCAAAAGAAACGGCTGAGGCCTATCGGGGTGGTTGGTTCCACACGGGCGACTTGGCGCGGACAGACGAGGACGGCCGTGTCTACATCACCGGTCGGAAGAAGGAACTGATTGTGACGGCTGGGGGGAAAAACGTTTCCCCCGAAACTCTGGAGCAGAGCCTCTCGACACACCCGCTAATTGATCACGTCATTGTGGTTGGCGACGGACGTCCCTACATTTCTGCGCTCATTACGTTGGACTCAGAGATGCTGCCAAAGTGGTTGAGTAACCGCGGCTTGCCGCCGATCCCTATCCATGAAGCTTCAGCTAACCCGCACGTCAAACAGTCCATTCAGCGGGCCATCATTAAGGCCAATCAGGCTGTCTCACGGGCCGAGTCGATTCGCCGGTTCCGCCTGATTGATGACGAGTTTACTGTCGAAAACGGCTTCCTGACTCCGTCGTTGAAACTGAAGCGGCACCGGGTGTTGAAAGAATATGCCGACGCCATCAATCACATGTATGAGCAGACCGCCGAGGAGTTGGCCGGCACTGGCGGTTCAATCTAGTTCGTGGTGCAATGGGCTGTCCACCGCAATCACCCGGGTGGACAGCCCATTGCCTTCACAGTCGTGAACGTGGGCGAAGGTGACCAGGGGTGCTTGTGCTCCCCTACTCGGCCTCTAACCTGTTGAGGGTTTCCGAAAATTTCTGTTCTCGTTCCAACATGTCCCGCAGGTAACCACCGGTCCATGATTGCTCTTCAAGTTCCGCGACTCTCTCGGGGGTGCCTTCAGCGACCACTAGTCCCCCGCCGTCACCACCTTCGGGTCCCATATCGATAAGCCAATCAGCACTCTTAATGACATCCAGGTTGTGCTCGATGACTATTACCGAGTTGCCCTTATCCACCAGGGTTTGCAACACCAAAAGGAGCTTGCGAATATCCTCTAAATGCAGACCTGTAGTCGGCTCGTCAAGAACGTAAATTGAACGCCCAGTCGAACGTTTCTGCAGTTCAGCAGCCAACTTTACCCGCTGTGCTTCCCCACCGGACAGGGTCGTCGCGGACTGCCCCAAACGAACGTACCCTAAACCAACTTCTACCAGCGTGTTCAAATGTCGTGAGATACGCGGGATCGCTTGGAAGAACTCAGCCGCATGACTGATCGGCATGTTGAGGATGTCAGCGACCGATTTACCTCGGTACAGAATTTCCAGAGTTTCCCGGTTGTAACGAGCGCCCTCGCAAACTTCGCAGGGAACATAAACGTCCGGGAGGAAGTTCATTTCAATTTTGAGTGTGCCGTCCCCGCGACAGGCTTCGCACCTTCCGCCCTTGACGTTGAATGAGAACCGTCCGGGAGTGTAGCCACGAACCTTGGCCTCGTTAGTGTCCGCAAAAAGGCTGCGAACGTGGTCCCAGACGCCCGTGTAGGTGGCCGGGTTTGAACGTGGAGTTCTCCCGATCGGTGACTGGTCGACGTGGATGACTTTATCTAGATGTTCGACACCAACGATTGAGCGGTGACGTCCCGGCACCAGGCGAGCCCGGTTGAGACGGTTCGCGAGCGAACGATACAGAATCTGGTTGATTAGCGTTGATTTCCCTGAACCGGAAACACCGGTGACCGCCACGAACAGGCCGAGTGGGATCTCGACCGTGATATCACGCAAGTTATTCTCGCGAGCCCCCCGGATTGTTAAAGTCTTTTCCGGATCGCGTTCGCGTCTTTGACTGGGAACGGGGATACGTTTCCTCCCCGATAAGTAGTCAGCCGTAACCGAACGTTTCGCGTCAAGCAAGCCTTTGAGAGGACCGCTATAGACGACCTCCCCGCCCCGCTCACCTGCCCCCGGTCCCACATCGACCACCCAGTCGGCAGATTCCATGGTCTCTTCGTCGTGCTCGACAACGATGAGGGTATTGCCCAGATCCCGCAGGTGTTCCAAAGTTCCAATGAGTTTACGGTTATCGCGCTGGTGCAGACCGATCGATGGTTCGTCGAGGACGTACAGAACGCCGACAAGTCCTGAACCGATTTGGGTCGCCAAACGAATGCGCTGTGCCTCGCCGCCTGAGAGCGAACCTGCCGAGCGCCCCAACGTCAAATACGTCAAGCCCACATCAACCAGGAAGTTGAGGCGCGCCAGGATCTCAGCCAAAATTGGGGAAGCGATTTTGCGGTCCCGCTCAGGTAGCGTCAGGTCACGCAGATAGTCTCTGGCATCGGCAATGGAGAGCGCCGTCAGTTCTGAAATACTCAAATCACCGACCCGGACCGCCAGAACTTCGGGACGAAGCCGCGCACCTAAACATTTGGGGCACGCCACTTCGCGCAGAAAAGCTTCGTATTTGCCGCGCACCGCATCCGATTCGGTTTCCTCAAGTTTCCGCATCACAAAGTTTGCGGCGCCTTCGAAGCCGGTCCGGTGTGCAACTTCGCGGCCCCAACGGTTCTTGTACCGAACGTTCACCTTGTAGTTCTTACCGTGGATGACCGCGCTTCGGACCTCCTGGGGAAGATCTTTCCACGGCATATTCATGTCGAAGTCGATCTCATTGGCCAGTCCCCGCAGCACGTGCTGACTGTACCTGTTGGTTGCGGTCCACACCGCCACCGCCCCTTCCGACAAGGAAAGTTCTTCGTCGGTAATAATCAGTTCGGGGTCGACCTCAGTTTTGACGCCCAAACCGGAGCATTCTTCACAGGCACCATAGGGCGCGTTGAACGAAAAGGTTCGCGGTTCGATTTCGTCGAGCGCCAACTGGTGATCATTGGGACACGCCCTCGTTTCCGAGAACTTTCGGTAACGAGTCGGATCGTCCTCGGCGACGTCTACAAGTTCGGTAATAACCAACCCCTCGGCGAGAAGGAGCGCATTCTCGACAGAATCTGTCAGTCGCGACTTCATCCCGTCACGGATGACCAGCCGGTCCACCACCACTTCAATATTGTGTTTGCGTGTTTTAGCCAACTTAGGTGGTGAGTCCAAACGGTGCAGTTCACCGTCGACGAGGACGCGAGAGTAGCCGTTGGCCTGCAATTCGGCGAAGAGTTCCAGGTGCTCACCTTTTCGCCCTCGTACTACCGGTGCCAGAAGCTGGAAGCGGGTCCCTTCGGGCAGTTGAAGGATTTGGTCAACGATCTGCTGCGGCGTCTGGGCAGTTATCTCTTCGCCACAAACCGGACAGTACGCTGTGCCCGCCCGAGCATAAAGCAAGCGCAGGTAGTCGTAAATTTCGGTAACCGTTCCCACTGTTGAACGTGGGTTCCGGGAAGTCGATTTCTGGTCGATCGAAACCGCCGGCGACAACCCCTCAATAAAGTCGACGTCCGGCTTGTCGAGCCGACCCAAGAACTGGCGCGCATACGATGACAAAGATTCAACGTAGCGGCGTTGCCCCTCCGCGAAGATAGTGTCAAATGCCAGCGACGACTTCCCCGAGCCCGACAGTCCCGTAAAAACCACCATTTTGCCGCGCGGTAACGTCAGGTCAACATTCTTGAGGTTATGCTGTCGCGCGCCCCGAATAATCAGATCATTTTCCACACCCCCCATACTAGTCAAATAGGAACCGTTGGTACAGGTGTTCGATAACACGGCGGCGCTCTGATGGTGGCAGCTTCATCGACGACGCACGCAACGCACCGCTGCCAGAATCAGTCCGCGACGGCAGAAGATTATGAGTATGTGTCTCTATGTAATCGAGTACCGTTACGACGAAGACCTCATCAACGTCGTCAATGATTTCCGTCCCGCACATCGCGAGTTCTTACGCGGTTTGGAAAGCGACGGAGTGCTTTTGGCCTCCGGTTTCCTCCGGGACGCTATTTTCAACGGTGCCCTCATTATTTTGCGCGCGGACTCAGCAGCTCACGCCAATGAACTCATGACTCAAGACCCGTTCATCACCAACGGGCTGATCCATTCCATCAAGATCCGCGAGTGGCACCCGACTTTGGGGCCTTACGCCGAAGGTTTCGACGTGGAGTTCCCCTCTTCCTAATGCCTAGCATTCCTGCCGGTCCCCGGCAGAGCTTTCGTTGCGCCAACGCGCCGTGACCCGGTAAGCAACCTCAATCAGGACGCAAGCGACGGCCGCCACAATCAGGATTACGGCCCACTGCGAGTTGGTGGGCCAGTCCAGCGCGAAGAAGATCCGCACGGGAACGATCAGGACCCCCAGCAGGGTTCCGGCGGCCATACTCACAATGAGTGCGACTTTCCACCAGTTGAATGGGCGCGCAGTGATTCCCACTAACCACAGGCCCGCGATGATTACCGTTAGTGTCACCGCTGTTTGCCCGGCAGTGGTTCCCGGCCCGACTATCAGATAGGTCGTCAGCGCAGCCAGGCCCGCAATTATCCCCGTAGGAACTGAGATCAGCAGCGTACGACGCAGAAATCCGGGCCGATATCGCTGGGTATTGGGGGCCAGCGCCAGGATGAACGCGGGAACACCAATCGTGAACCAGCCGATGAATGTTAGTTGGCGCGGCAAGAAGGGGTACATGAGCCCCAAAGCCGAGACCGTGAGGATCAGCAGGAAACTGTACATGGTTTTGCTCAGGAACAGCGACGAGACGCGTTCCATATTGGCGATGATCCGGCGCCCTTCGGCAACAACACCGGGGAGTACTGAGAACTCGCCGTTCATCAGGACAAGGCGAGACACCGCCCGGGTTGCGGGAGCTCCGTTGCCCATAGCGATGCCCAAGTCAGCCTGTTTGAGGGCGAGGGCGTCGTTCACGCCATCACCGGTCATCGCTACCGTATGACCGGACTGCTGCATGGCGTGGACGATATCGCGTTTCTGGTCGGGGGTGACCCTCCCGAAAACATCGGTCTTTGCCACTAATTCGGAGAACTTCGGGTCGTCGTAATCAGGTAGTGTCCGCGAATCTAAGGCGGTTAGCGCAGACCCGTCAGGCGCGGTCAAACCGACCTCAGCGGCGATGGCGGCAACCGTGCGCGGCGCGTCCCCCGAAATGACCCTGACCCCCACGCCCTGGTCACGGAAGTACGCCAGAGTTTGCTTCGCGTCCGGGCGGATATCTTCAGCCAACACCGCGACGGCCACAACGGTCACTTCAGCCGGCAGATCTTCATCCGCCATGACCTGCGATGAGTACACCAAACAAATTGTTCTGTGACCGGCTTGGGAAGATTCGGCAACGAGGTCGGCGGCCCACTGGCCACTCGGTGGCGAACTCTCCAAGAGAATCTCGGGAGCCCCCAAGACCCATGTGCCCGCACCTTCCTCACCTCTGGCCACGACCAGCGCCGACCATTTCCGGATAGAGCTAAACGGGATTTCTTTCACCGCCGCCGACTGAGGTTTTTCAGCGGTCACCTTTTCTTGAGCTAACAGGGACTGTAGAGCCACCGACGAGGCATTGGCACCGTCCTCAGTCAGCAGGTCAATCACACCCAGCACTGTCGGGGTAGGTTCGGTTTCCGGAGCGAAAACCAACTGTTGACCCCGGATCCCCCCGGTTGTCAGCGTGCCGGTTTTATCGAGGCAGAGGCGGTCAACTCGCGCCAAGATTTCCACCGCGGGGAGCTCTTGAACCAGAACGCCACGTCGCGCGAGTGTCGCCGCGGCGATCCCGAAGTTCATGGATGTCAGCAGCACGAGCCCCTGCGGAATCATCCCGACAACGCCAGCGACGGACAGGACAATTGCGGCTTTCCAGTCATTGCTCTCAACGCGCAGTTGCGACCAGATCATGATGGCTAAGACCAGCGGAATCAGCCAAGTTATTCCCCGCAGAATTTTGTCGATGGAGGTCTGTATTTCGGAGACCGCTAAGGAAAATTTCTTCGCCTCGTTGGTGATCTGCTGCGCCAGCGCGTCGGCACCGATCTTTTCTGTCTCCATCACACCACTACCAGAAACGACCGCTGTGCCAGACTGGACCGAGTCCCCAACCTGTTTGTGGACCGGAAGAGACTCGCCGGTCAGGATCGACTCGTCAGTTTCGAGGCCGTTGACAGATAGCAGTTTACCGTCGGCGGGGACCTGGTCCCCTAGGCGCAGTTCGACCACGTCGCCGAGCACCAGGTCGGCACTGGGAACCTCCTGCCACTGACCGTCGCGCAACACCAATGATTGGAGCGCCTGCAGAACGGAAACCGAATCCAACGTTTTCTTGGCGCGCAGTTCCGAAAAGACCCCGATGGCGGAGTTCAGAACCATTACCAACCCGAAAACGGCATCCCGCCAGTCCCCCACAAGGAGTACAGCCAAGGTGGCGACTGACAGGATCCCGTTGAAAGTCGTGAAAATATTGGCCCGTAAAATCTGGCTGACCGGCCGTGAAGTGGTGCGGGGTACAAAGTTGCTCTGTCCTGCTTCGTGCCGCTGGGCAACCTGCTGTGAAGTCAGGCCCGTATAGGCTCGTTGCTCAGTGAAGGGCGTCATTTGGGCCTACGCGTTCCCGTTTTCAAGTCTCGGTTGCCCGTCAACTGGGTTCTCCTTTGCGGAGGCGTCCGGGTTGACCCCATTCTTACGCAAATGACGGGTCCGCAACACAGAAGCGATGACAGTAACCAAGATGGTTCCGAAAATCACTCCCATTGATAGTGGGATCCCAATTTCGGGTACTGGGAAGGGTTTGCCACCGTTGAGGAACGGCAACGTGTTCTCGTGGAGGGCGTGCAGCACCAGCTTGACTCCGATGAAACCCAGAATGACGGCCAAACCGTAGTGGAGGTAGACCAACCGTGTCAGCAGGCCATC
>CAYFQJ010000032.1:0-11383 GCA_964345205.1 uncultured Actinomyces sp.
TTTTTGTCGGGCCCAGCGCCCATACCCGAGCCTCCTGCGCGCTAGGGCGTCAGCGATAATCTGGGTGTTGAGTGGTACTCCTGAAGGCATCCCTTCAAGCAGCGCCACGAGGGCAGGTCCGTGCGATTCACCGGCGGTACTCCAAGTCAGCATGAGCTCATTTTCTCATAGGACGCCCCACTGCGGCAGAACTGTCCCATATCCCTGCGGAGGACGGATCAGAAAAGAAAAGTCAGTGGACCGATCACTACGGTTACGGCCCCCAAAATCAGTGCGGGCCCCAGGGGAAACCTATCTTTGCGGCCGGTTCCCCGCAGCGCTGCGAACACCAACCCGAAGATCATGGAAAGTAAGAGCGCTGCCGCTGACCACTGTAGACCACCCCAAAAAGGGTCAGAGGGTGTTGCCGCGGTGGTACCGATCCAGATGCCGAGGGACGCGCCCAAGAGGATGTCTCCCCTGCCCAATTGGCCTCGCAAATTCCCCAGGGTCAATAGCGATACAAAAACCACGAGCCCACCGAGTGCTCCCCAGAGGGCAAACCAGTTTCGCAAAACTGAGAACACCACGGTGATGACAAGCATCTCGAAGAGAAGGAACAAGGTCAGGAACAGGGGCAGTCGCTTCTCGGCGAGGTCGATTACCGCCATGGCTACTCCCAGAGTCGCCACGGCAACTAAACCCAAGCCCAGACTCAGGGAAAGAGGTACGACGAGCCAGAAGAGCAGCGCCAGAGAGCCACTGACGCTGGCGGCCGTGGCTAGAGCCATCCGGTCCCGCAAAACTGCTTTGGGCCCGAACGCGATTGACAGCAGGTTAATTATGGCGAGAAGGAGGCCATAAATTACCATTTGTCACCCTTTCCGGTCCGCGTCCTCAACAGCCTCCAACACAGGCTCAAAGGGCGCTTCAAACCCGCTCATCAGTTTCACCTGCGATAGACCTTGGGCCACCAACATAACTAATGGCGAGGAAAGTTTGGCCCCCGCAGACTCGAAGGCATGGGTGAGTCCGCCCTCAACCTGAGCGTAGGTGACATCGAGAAGCTGCTGCTCGGGACGTACTTGCCAAGTTTGTGTTAACCGCGCCGATGCCTGTGGTGGGACGGTACTGATTATCAAATCGGCTTGGCGCAGGGCTTTCGAAACCGGATCTTCCAGATGGAGCAGAACAGGGGTAAACGATACCTTGAGTCGATTCGCCGCGACGGTAATATTGTCGGGCCCAGCGAAATTGCGACCCAGAACTGTTGTTTCGGCGAAGCCCAAAGTTGTGGTCGCGGCGAGTGCAGAGCTGGCTGTCGCGCCCGTCCCGATAATGACCGCTCGGGCACCGTTCGCCTGGTTGAGAGCCCTGGCATCTGCAAGTGGTAATTGCAACGTACGCAAAACAGCCTCAACAATTCCGTGGACATCAGTATTGAACGCCACTTGAATTTCGCTGGACCGGACCAGAGTATTGGCGGCACCAACAGCGGTGGCAAGCCCATCGGCGGTATCGGCCACTTTGAGCAGCTCCTGCTTCGTTGGCATTGTGGCGCTCAACCCGACGCACCTTTCATCGAGGCCAGCCACGAAACTGGCAACCTCATCGGCCTCAACCTGATACTTACGGTACTCCCAGTCCAGACCGAGTATTTCGTAAGCGGTTCGATGCAGGACTGGTGACAGCGAATGTTCAATCGGAGACCCGATGACGGCCGCCCATTTAGCCATATTTTGTATCCTCTAACACTGCCCGGGGTTCTCGTCACACCAGATGGTGAGAAGTTGAGTATCGAGCAGTGTTTGATCATAGGAATCGGTGAAGAGTGTCTCCCCGGTCTCCAGGTTGACAGTGACGAAGTAGAGCCAGTTCCCTACATCTGGGTTGAGAGTCGCATCTATTGCTTCCGCTGACGGGCTGGCAATCGGGGTTGCCGGCAACCCAGCATTCAGGTAGGTGTTGTACGGGGTATCAGTCTCAAGATCCTCTTTGGTGGGGATCCCTCCGGTTTTGCCGGCGCCGTAAAGAACGGTCGAGTCCATTTGGAGCTTCCCGAGAGTTTCCCCAGCGGGGTCAGCTAAACGGTTAAAAATGACTCGTGAAACCTTCGGCATGTATTCGGACCATGCCACTTCTCGTTCCACGATGGACGCAATAATCAAGGTCTCCTGCCATTTATCTTCAGGAACCGCCTCATCGGTGAGGTAGTCAACCGTACCAGCGACCATGCGCGTCATAACCGAAGCGGCATCGTCGCCAGAACTGATTTCATATGAACCTGCCCAGAGCCACCCTTCTAAGTTATTCCCGGCAACCTCTGGCAGCCCCACAGTTGAGGGGTTAGCCACTATGGCGTCAATTTCACTCTTGTCAAAGCCGCCGACGTCGATCATCCTGTCCGTTACCTGTTTGACGGTTTGTCCTGGTATCACGGTGACCGTGTTTTCGGTCCGGTTAGCTTCGTCAAGTAGTGCCGCCAAGGCGTCCACAGCGGACATTTCCAATTTGAGTGTGTACGTTCCGGGTTGGATCGAAGCGGAAAGTGTATTGGCGTTGAAAGCCGCGGTGAAGGCTCCGACGGTCTTAATTACCCCGGCCTCTTGGAGTCGTTCACCGATTTTTGAGCCTAAATCTCCCGGCTCAATTGTTACCTGCACTTCGCCGTGTCCCGGTCCCGGGTAGTCGGTTTCAGCAGAACCGGCGGTTCCACCGCTATTGTTTCCAAGTCCGGAGAACGCCCACCACGCACCGGCAGCTAAACCTCCGATAATTAGGATCGCCAGAATTGCGGTCCTCCAGCGGCGTCCCCGCTGTCGCTTGCGCCGCCGTTTGTCATCAGCCCCATTACCTGCAGGCTTCCCCACTGGACGTTGATTTTGCATCTGCAGCAGTGGTTGCGGCTGTGAAACTGGCAGAACGTCGCTCTTGGTGCGCTCAGATTTTTGAGCGGCACTAGTTGAAGGTTCAGCGGTGCTGCTGGCCGTGCCCTTGGCAACTGAGCTTGTGCGTACCGCCGGGAACCCTCTGCTTTCCACAGTGGCACTCGGTTCGGAGCTTGGCGCAGCGGCGGGTTCGCGAGTCGCAGGCTGAACGGCCTCTGTCTTGGGGGTATCCGTGTATTTTGGAACCGGACGCCGGACCGCAGTTCTAGGTTTGTCAGGGCTGGATGGGGATTGCGCGCTTGCGGCTGACTGCTGTACTGGCGGCCGCGGCGTTGCTGGCACTTGGGCCGGCGCTGGTGGCGGAGTCTCCGCTGCTAGGGAGATCCCCCCAGCTGCGGTTTCGGTGTATCGCGGGCGGCGTGGAGCCTGGCGTCGAACCGGCGCGGTGGACGC
This sequence comes from uncultured Actinomyces sp., assembly GCA_964345205.1. Taxonomy (GTDB): domain Bacteria; phylum Actinomycetota; class Actinomycetes; order Actinomycetales; family Actinomycetaceae; genus Scrofimicrobium. Next base: position 3,321 of record CAYFQJ010000032.1, read on the forward strand.
GGAGCCCGGGGTCGGCGCGGCACCCGTCGCGCTGTTGCCCGCCGGCGTTGCCGTCGGGGTTGATCCTGCACCATCGTTGGTTTGGATGGGTGTTGGACGCGCCGGGATCCGAGCGCCATGTACCTGCCTCCGAGTGGGGAAAGGCGGCTTCATCCGCTGACTATCCCCTTCGCGATCGCGACCGTCAGTCAAGCTCGTCCCTCTCGTTCATAGGCGGAATCTTCGAGGGTTTCCCCCGGTAACTCACCTGTGAGTCGTTCTATTTCCAAAGCCTGTTCCAGGATGATCTGCGCCGCAACCTGATCCACAATATCTCGTTGTCGGCGACCATCAACCCCGGCTTCCGACAGTTTGCCATGAGCCTGAGTGGATGTGAGTCTCTCATCCACCAAACAGACACGCAGCTCGGGAAGGCGACGCTGGATACGTTCTGCAAACTTTATCGCATCGGCTGCCGATTGTCCCTTACCACCGGCTAGGTGCCGTGGCAGGCCGACAACGATTTCAATGGCTTCGCGTTCTTTGGCAAGTTCAGCAATACGGCGCACATCATTCCCACGTCGATCTCGCTTAACTGTTTCCAGAGGAATGGCCATGAGACCGGCAGCATCCGACCGCGCGACGCCAATTCGCACGGTCCCTACATCCACTCCCAGACGAATTCCCTGTCTCGCCATTATGATTTTCCGATTTCACTTTCGATGCTCGCCAAAGCTTCGGCAGCCGCGGACACGTCGGTACCGCCTCCCTGAGCAATATCGTCCTTGCCTCCGCCGCCGCCACCGAGGATCTTTGCCCCGATTCGCACGAGTGTTCCCGCCCTCATCCCGGCAGAGCGCGCCTTTTCGTTCGTCGCGACGATCAGCAGTGGTTTCTCGTTGATTAGGCCGATAAGTACGACAACTGTTGCCTCCGCTTCACCCAGCTGGGCGCGAATATCCGTGGCCATTCCCCGCAGCGCATCGGCAGTTCCAACGTCGCCCACATTAGCGGCAACCACAAGGAACTCACCTAGATGCTGAGCGTTGTTAACTAGGCTTCGTACCTGACCACTGAGCAGTTGGGTGCGCAACGCCGCAACTTGTCGGTCTTGCTCCTTGATCCGGCTGAGCAGACCATCAATCTTCTCGGGGAGTTCCTCGGGACGCCCATTCAACAGGGTCGACAGCTGGGACACTAACGCATGTTCCCGAGCTTGGAACTGGTAGGCCTCGTTTCCAACCAGCGCATCAAGACGACGCACTCCAGAACCAATCGATGATTCTCCCAGGACCGTGACCCGGCCAATTTGGCCAGTCGTGCCCACATGGGTCCCAATACAAAGCTCGCGTGACCACCCCTCACCAATTGAAACGACACGAACTTCCTTGCCGTACTTCTCACCGAAGAGGGACATTGCCCCGAGCGCGCGTGCCTCATCAATGGGCATCACCTCGTCAGTAATCGGCAGGTCTTCGGCCAATTGGGCGTTAACCAAACCTTCAAGGTCCGCCACCTGCTGTTGCGACAAAGCTTTCCCGTGACGGAAATCGAAACGCATCCGTGAAGGCGAGTTTTCCGATCCGGCCTGAGTCGCCTGGTCTGAAACCGTATCGTGAAGCGCCTGATGCACCATATGCGTGGATGTGTGGGCTTGAGCGATTGCACGGCGCCGCTTTGAGTCGATAGTGGCAACTACCGAATCGTCCAGAGCGATAGTCCCTTCCGTAATTTTGGCCCGGTGACTAAAGAGGCCTTTGATCGGGGCTTGGACATCAAGGACTTCAACGGTTGTGCCGTCGGCACTAGAAATTGTCCCCCGGTCAGCTAACTGACCTCCCGATTCCGCATAGAACGGGGTTTGGGTCAAAATAACGTCAAACTCTGCGGGTCCCGTGACCGCGGGTACCGGCTGTCCGTCGACCAGCAGCGCCGCAACTGTCGCCTGCTCCGATACACGGTCATAACCGACGAAACGAGTCCTTCCACCCAGGTTCTGGGCGATTTCTTGATAGACACTGGCATCAAGATGACCGGTCTTCTTGGCTCGACTATCGGCACGGGCGCGTTCACGCTGCTCGGTCATCAGCCGCTGGAACTCTTCGCGGTCCACAGTTACGCCTTTTTCGGCGGCCATTTCCAACGTCAAGTCGATGGGGAAACCATACGTATCATGCAGAGCAAAGGCCTCGGAACCGCTAAGCACCGCAGGCGCACCCTCCTGAGAGGAAATCTGAGCCTTCTTCACTGCCACATCAAGGATTGAGGTTCCGCTGTCCAACGTCCGCCGGAAGGCCTCTTCTTCACCGTAGGCCACATCCGAAATAGTTGACCATTTGGTGAGCAGGTCCGGGTAGGAAGAAACCATCGCATCGCGCGAAACAGGAAGCAGGTCGGGCATCGAGGGCGCATCTACCCCCAGCAGGCGCATGGAACGCACGGAGCGACGCAGCAGGCGACGCAGCACGTAGCCACTTCCGTCGTTACCGGGCCGAACGCCATCGCCGATTAGCATCATCGCGGAACGCACGTGGTCGGCGACGACACGCATCCGCACATCGTCCTCGGTTTTCGCTCCGTAACGACGCCCAGAAATCTCTTCTACCTGGGTGATGAGCGGCCGGACCTCATCAATCTCGTACATATTCGGTTTGTCTTGGAGGACGAACGCCAGCCGTTCCAATCCAGCCCCAGTGTCGATACTCTGGTGTGCCAGTTCATGCAGCAGCGGGTAGTCTTTTCCTTTGCCCTCGCCGCGCATGTACTGATCGAAGACAAGGTTCCACAGCTCCAAGTACCGATCGCCACCGGGGTCAACGTTGCCACCAACAGCTTCCGGGCCGTACTCCGGTCCTCGGTCGTAATGCCATTCACAGCAGGGGCCGGCGGGACCTGGCTGTCCGGTGTCCCAGAAGTTTTCTTCGCGGGGAAGTCGAACAATGTGGCGTGGATCCAACCCAATTTTCTTGGTGAGGACGTCGTAACTTTCCGTGTCCCCATCCCAGATTGTGACCCACAGTCGATCTGCGTCCAGGCCGTACTTGCCCTCTGCTGTATCGCCAGTGAGGATATCGAAGGCGAAATCGATGGCGCCCTCCTTGAAATAGTCACCGAAGCTGAAGTTCCCAGCCATCTGGAAGAACGTTCCGTGCCGCGTCGTATGACCGACGTTTTCGATGTCGTTGGTACGTAAACACTTCTGGACCGATACTGCCCGAGGCCAGGGAGCTTCTTCTTCACCGACTATGTACGGAATAAACGGCACCATGCCGGCGATGGTGAAAAGAATGGAAGGGTCAGGCGAAATCAGCGGCACCGATGGGCACAACTCGTGTCCACGAGCCGTGAAGTAGTCCAACCACCGTTGGCGAATTTCTGCAGTACGCATAGGGTCCTCATGTTGAAGTGTGGTTACGGCTCGACGTGCAGGCCATATCGGATTCTATTGTAATCGTCTCACAGCCCACACCGGTAATCTCTTGTGGGACAGCTGAGCCCTCTCCCCGACGTGCGGTGGAGAGGGCTCAGCATCCTCGCGATTAGCGCGAGTAGTATTCAACAACCATTTGGACATCACAGGTCACTGGGACTTCGTCACGCTTGGGGCGACGAACCAGTGTTACCTTGAGTTTTTCCAGATCCACATCAATGTATGCCGGTACTTCAGGAAGTACGTCGCGGTGTGAACCAGCGGCAGCAATCTGGAAAGGAACTTTGGTCTGTGACTCGGGCTTGACCTGCACGACCTGTCCGGGCTTCACCCGTCAACTAGAATATGCCGGTGGACGACGGCCTGACGTGCCTGTGCGGTGGTGCGAGCAATACCAGCCCGCAGAACCAGCGCGTCCAGACGCATTTCGAGCAGCTCGACCAAGTTCTCACCGGTCAATCCTTTTTCGCCCTGAGCTTCTTCGAAGACACGGACCATCTGAGCTTCGCGGATGCCGTACTGGGCGCGTAGACGCTGCTTTTCCTTCAAACGCACCGCGTAGTCGGATTCCTGGCGACGGCGTGAACGGCCGTGCTCACCTGGACCGTAAGGGCGCTTCTCGAAGTACTTGACGGCCTTCGGTGTCAACGGGATGCCGAGGGCGCGTGATTCGCGCACCTGTTTACGTGAACGATTACCTGCCATGTGTTTCTCCTGTTTCAATGTCATGGACGCGTATTCGCGTCACATGGGACCAACCAAGTGGCTAAGGCCCCAGGGTGCCTATTGGCAACGGCCCCACATTACCGCAGGTTCCGCAGTTCGTTAATCTTTTGCAGCCGTTTCGTGATCAGTGCCTCATTGCCGTGTTCCGTCGGCTGATAGTATCGACGGTCCTGCATTGACTCAGGCAGGTACGACTGCGGAGCGATCGCGTGTGGATACTCGTGCGAATACAGGTAGCCGACCCCCGCATTGAGGTCCTTTGCACCCGGATAATGGCTGTCCCGTAAGTGCTGGGGAACAGGTGCCGACTTCCCGGCCCGCAAGTCGGCAATGGCAGCGTCGACCGCCTGATAGGCCGCATTAGACTTCGGTGCCAAGGCCACAGCCAATGCGGCCTCCGACAGAATTATTCGCGCTTCTGGCATTCCCACCAGTGCTACTGCCTGCGCCGCCGCCACTGTGATGGGCAAGATTTCTGGGGCCGCTAACCCCACGTCCTCTGCCGCGGCAATCATGATTCGTCTGGCGATGAATCGAGGATCTTCACCGGCCTCAACCATCCGCGCCAAATAGTGCACCGTTGCATCAGGGTCCGAGCCACGCATCGATTTTATGAACGCCGAAGCTACATCATAGTGCTGATCTTCGTCCCAGCGAGTCAGTGCAACATTGGCTGCGAGCGCCACGTGCTCAGGAGTGATTTCATCAGTGTGACTTTCTTCGGCCACTCCTGCGGCCGCTTCGAGCAAAGTCAGGGCTCGTCGGGCGTCCCCTCCCACCAGACGCACCAAGCTCTCGAGTGCCTCGGGTTGGATCTGGTAACGTCCCTGCAGGCCGCGCGGATCGTCGATTGCCCTGGTGATTGCCAGTTTGATTTGCTCCAAAGGCAAAGGCTCTAAAATCAGCAGTAACGAACGCGACAGCAGTGGAGAGATGACAGAGAAGCTGGGATTCTCTGTTGTTGCTGCCACCAGCGTAACCCAGCGGTTTTCCACAGCTGGGAGCAGCGTATCCTGTTGACTTTTGGAGAATCGGTGGACTTCATCGACGAAGAGCACGGTTTCGGCCCCGTTGCTAAAGAGACGCCGTTTGGCTCCTTCAATCACGTTTCTCAAGTCTTTGACGCCTGCGGACACCGCAGAAACCTCTTCGAAATGGCGGCCTGATTCACGGGCTACCAGATAGGCGAGCGTCGTTTTTCCGGTCCCAGGAGGGCCCCAAAGTATCACCGAGGACACTCCGGCTGGGCTCTCTGTGTCGCTCTCTTGCACCAGTCGACGCAGGGGCGAGCCGTGCCCTAATAGGTGCTGCTGCCCCAAAACTTCATCCAGCGTTTGAGGGCGCATGCGCACCGCAAGCGGCGAATTGTCATTAGCCTTCGGAATCCCGGTGTCGTCGACGCCGAGCGAAGCGAATAGATCCATCAGTCTGCCTCGTCACCAACTAGACAATTACTAGTCAAAGAGCGAGGTCTCCCCCACTCCCTGGCGAACAACCTCGGGATATTCGGATGTAAAGTCAATTACGGTAGTGGCCCCACCAACACCAACGGGACCATCAACGATGAGATCAACGCGCTGACCGACCTGGTCAACCACGGCCTCGGCGTCTTTGAGTGGTTCCACATCGTCGGGGAGAATCAGCGTCGAACACAGCAGCGGTTCACCAAGTTTTTCGACCACCGCACGAGTGATCTTATGATCGGGCAGGCGCACCCCCACGGTCCGCTTCTTCTTATTCAACGTCATCCGCGGAACTTCTTTCGTTCCGGGCAAGATGAAGGTGTATGGTCCAGGGGTCAGTGCCTTAATGGTTCTGAACGCACGGTTATTGACAATCACCAGTTCCCCCAGCTGCGCAAAAGATTCGCACAGTAGAGAAAAGTTGTGCTTGTCGTCGAGACGACGCAGATCGCGAATACGATCCATACCTTCTTTATTGCCCAGTTTGCATGCCACGGCGTAACCCGAATCCGTGGGGAGCGCGATCACTCCGCCCTCGTTGAGAACCGCAACTGTCTGATCTACGAGTCTGGTCTGTGGATTTTCTGGATGAATTTCAAGTGTGCGCATGTTCCCATTGTAGCCAGCTACACGGGAACATGCGCTCTGACACTTACCTAGTTACTTGTCTGCGACGTTAGTTTTTTTCGCATCCTCATCGGTGGATTCAAGCTCCTTTGGAAGGGCATCCACTCCCGCTTCTTTACGTTGCTCGGCCGTAATCGGTGAGGGAGCCTCGGTCAGCGGGTCGAATCCTCCGCCCGATTTCGGGAACGCGATGACATCGCGGATGGAATCGGCGCGAGTCAGTAATGCCACGATCCGATCCCAACCAAAGGCAATACCGCCGTGGGGCGGGGCGCCGTACTGGAACGCGTCCAAAAGGAAACCGAACTGCTCCTGGGCCTCTTCCTCACCAATGCCCATTACCGAGAACACTCGCTCTTGAACGTCACGGCGGTGGATACGAACAGAGCCACCACCAATTTCGTTGCCATTGCAGACAATGTCGTAGGCCGCGGCCAATGCGTTGCCCGGATCTTGATCAAAACTGTCAAGCCACTCGGGTTTTGGAGAGGTGAAAGCATGGTGAACTGCAGTCCACGAACCAGTACCCACTGCAACATCGCCCTCGGCAGCTGCTTCGCTGGTGGGTTTGAACAGTGGCGCATCCACAATCCACACGAACGCCCAGGCGTCCTCGTCGATCAGGTTGCAACGCTCACCAATTTCTAGACGTGCCGCACCCAAAAGGGCCCGAGCGGCGGTTTGGGTTCCGGAAGCAAAGAAAATCGCGTCGCCCGGCTTCGCGCCAACCCTCTCTGCTAGACCATCGCGCTCCTCATCGCTCAGGTTCTTGGCAACCGGTCCCGCCAGGGAACCATCTTCCTGAATGGTTACGTACGCCAAACCCTTACCGCCACGCGAACGCGCCCATTCTTGCCACTTATCAAAAGCGCGTCGTGGCTGCGAAGCACCTCCGGGCATAACCACAGCACCAACATACGGGGCCTGGAACACCCGGAACGTCGTGTTCTTGAAATACTCGGTCAGGTCAGTCAGCTCTAAACCAAAGCGCAAATCAGGTTTATCTGAACCGTACCTTTCCATTGCATCCGCGTACGTCATGTGAGGGATTGGCGTCGGAACGTCGAAACCTGCAGTTTTCCAGACGCTCTTGAGTACGTCCTCGGCCACGCGGATCACGTCAGCCTGGTCAACGAAACTCATCTCGATGTCCAGTTGGGTGAACTCCGGCTGGCGGTCCGCACGGAAATCCTCATCGCGATAGCACCGCGCCAACTGGAAATAACGTTCCATACCGGCCACCATCAGCAGCTGCTTAAATAGCTGCGGCGACTGAGGCAATGCATACCAGCTACCCGGGGACAGGCGGGCGGGAACAACGAAGTCACGAGCGCCCTCAGGCGTCGATTTCGTCAAAGTGGGAGTTTCAATCTCGGTGAAGCCGTGTTCGTACAGAACGTCACGAGCAGCGCGGTTCACTTCAGAACGCAGTTTGATGGGATGCGCGGCTTTGGGACGACGCAAATCCAAATAGCGGTACTTAAGGCGAACCTCTTCGCCGGCGGTGGTGCCAGTTTCGTGGGCCGACACCTGGAAAGGCAGGGGTGCCGATTCGTTCAGGATCTCGACTTTGTCACCCAGAACTTCGATGAATCCCGTGGGGAGGTCAGCATTCTCATTGCCTTCTGGTCGGGCCGCAACCTCGCCGGTGACCTGAATTACGTATTCCGAACGCAACTCGTGGGCAACGGCCTCGTCACGGACGACAACCTGTGCCACTCCGGTGGTGTCTCGAATATCGACGAAAACGACGCCACCGTGGTCCCGCCGCCGATCAACCCATCCCACCAGGGTTACGGTGTCGCCAACCCGATCCGGTCCTAACTGATTCACAGTAT
>CAYFQJ010000033.1:0-11282 GCA_964345205.1 uncultured Actinomyces sp.
CTCGGGGAGGATCTCATCGAGTCCGGCGTCATCTTCGGCCATTCCTACGGCCCGAATCTCGGGTCCCGCGAGGATAGTTCCGGTGTCTTTGTCGACCACCGCGAAGACAGAAATGAAACCTTCGGTCCCCAGCGTGAGTCGTTCCTTCAGTTCATCATCGGAGATCTCTCCGACAGAGGACCCGTCGACGTAGACCAGTTCACAGGGAACCGCCCCCGCAATTTCCGCGATCCCGTCCTGCAGGTCAACGGCAACACCGTCGTCGGCAAGGATGACCCGCTCGGGATCAATCCCCGTTTTCACGGCTAACTGGCCGTTAGCTACCAGGTGGCGAATTTCTCCGTGCACCGGCATGACGTTCGCGGGCTTCACAACGTTGTAGCAGTACAGCAACTCCCCGGCCGAGGCATGCCCGGAAACGTGGACCTTTGAATTGCCGCGGTGGACAACTTTAGTGCCGAGGGCGGTGAGGTCATTAATGACTCGGTTCACCGAGTTTTCGTTACCGGGGATCAGGCTGGATGCAAAAATTACGCAGTCGCCGGGGCCGACGCTAATGGTTTGGTGGGTTCCCTGCGCGATTCGTCCGACAGCGGCTCGGGTTTCACCCTGCGAACCGGTTGCCATAATCACCTGTTGGTTGTCAGGCAATTTATTAAGCGTCGGCAGGTCAACGACGACCCCTTCGGGGACGTGGAGAAAACCGCGTTCCTCAGCGATCTTCATATTGCGTTCCATTGAACGTCCCACGAACGCGACTTTGCGATGGTTCAGCACCGCCGCGTCAATTACCTGTTGGACGCGGTGAATGTGGGAGGCGAAAGAGGCAACCACTACTTTGCCGGGAGTTTCAGCGATTGCCTGGCTGAGGACTGGACCGATCTCAACTTCGGGCGACACGAATCCGGCCACTTCGGCGTTGGTCGAGTCAACCATGAAGAGGTCAACGCCCTCTTCCCCCAGGCGGGCAAAAGAGCGCAGGTCGGTGAGTCGGCCATCCATGGGCAACTGATCCATTTTGAAGTCACCCGTGATGAACACTGTTCCCGCCGCTGTGCGGACAAAGACGGCTAAAGCATCCGGGATTGAGTGGTTGACGGCGACCAGTTCGACCTCGAATGGTTTCAGGTCCAGAACGTCGCCCTCAGTGACGACATGCAGGTTATCGGTGGAGAGCCGGTGCTCTTTGAGTTTGGGTTCTAGGAAAGCCAGTGTCAGCTCGGAACCGTATACGGGGATATCGGGGCGTAAGCGCAGCAGGTACGGGACGGCGCCAATGTGGTCCTCATGTCCGTGGGTGAGGACGACGGCCACCACATCGTCGAGGCGATCAGCGATTACTGTCATATCGGGCAGAATCAGGTCGACACCCGGCTGGTTATCTTCGGGGAAGAGGACACCGCAGTCGACGATCAGGAGTTTCCCCTCGGTTTCGAGGACGTTCATGTTGCGGCCCACCTCTCCTAATCCGCCTAGTGGCAGGACACGGAGTGCGCCCTTCTTGAGTGGCTTGGGTAGGGTCAGGTTCTCAAACATGGAGGTCATTCCTCTATACTGCCATGCTTATGTGGCCAGCGGTGACGACACCGCAATTTAGAGTTGCGCCTGCCATAGGTATTGCGTCACTGTGTCGTCTGCCACAGCGAAAAGGCGACGTTGTCCGGCGGGAGAGAACCCTAATGATTGCCAAAATTGGATACGAGGTTGGTCCTCAGCGGGCGCCCAGACGCACAGTCGTGTGGCTCCCTGTGCCCTGGTTGTATCGGCAACGGCCGCCAGCATTCTGGAGGCGTGCCCCTGGCGGCGCACACCCGGGTCGACTTCTAGCGCCAAGATTTCTACGGCTGCGACCAGTTCTGTCTGTTCAGTCCCAACGGTTCGCAGCGCAATGGTGACCGGAGCATAAGACACAAAACCAACGGGCATCCCGTTTTCCTGTGCGACTACCACTCCGCGCTGCGGTACGGGGTCGAGCTGGAGGGTTTCATCCCACGCTTCAACGATCGGGGCGACCGGGATTTGCTGGGACCAGTTGACCTGCGGCACCAGGGCCTGCAACAGTTCCCGCATCCCCACTGCCTGCAGATTTCCAATAAATGGAGCGTCGCCCACTCGCCCTTCGCGAACGTATCGAGTCGGTGTTTCAGCCACGGTTCGTCACCAGTGCCTTCGCTCTTGGTGTTTGCAACATCTGCTGCGCCAGGTCCACGACTTGTTCTTTTTCCACGATGGCTACGTTGTGGAGGACGGCGTCGACCGACTGGAACTCTCCGCGCAACTCGGCGTAACCGAGCCGACTCATCCGCGCCCCCGAATCTTCAAGGCCGAGGGCGATTTCGCCGCGAATCTGCCCCTTGCTTCTTTCCAGCTCGTCGGCATCTAACTCGCCGTTCGCGAGTTTCTCAACTTCGCCCCACATGATTTTTTCGACCTCGGGAACATTACTGGGGGCACACCCGGCGTAAAGTCCGAACAGTCCCGTATCCGCATAGCCCACGGCTGCCGCGTAGGTGGTGTAGGCCAAACCGCGGCGTTCCCGAATCTCTTGGAAAAGTCGCGATGAGACACCGCCACCCAGGATCGTGAACAAAACGGAACTGGCGGATCGGGCCGGATCAGCGTCCGTTAGCCAGGTTCCCCCGACCATCAGGTGCGCCTGCTCGATATCGCGATGAACCGTGATTTCCCGAGGCGCTAAGTCCAACGAACTCTGGCCATTTTCGCGGCCTTGCAGACTTCTGGGGATAGCGCGCGGGTCAAGGTCCCAGTCACTGTACTCCAGTCCTTCCAGGAGTACATCACGGAACTGTTCGTGTTCGACATTTCCGGCGGCAACCACCACGAGCCGGTCTGAACTGTAGTGGTCGCGGTACAGCTCACGGATGGCGTCGTGAGACATGTCCGCAACGGTGGCCTGAGTGCCCCCGACGGGCCGCCCAATGGGAGTCTCGCCGTGGACAGCCAAACTGAAGGCTTCTTGCGTTACCTCTGTCGGGGAGTCTTCAGAGGCAGCTAACTCGTCAATGATGACCGTGCGTTCGGTGTCGATATCTTCACTGCGCAACAACGAGCCCGTCACCATATCGGTGAGGGTCGAAATTGCCATGGGCGCATCGTCGTCCAGTACTTTGGCCCAGTAGCGGGTCGCCTCTTTCGAGGTCGCGGCGTTGGATTCACCACCGACCGAGTCAAAAGCAGTGGCGATCTGGAGTGCCGTGTGCCGCCTGGTTCCTTTGAAGAGCAGGTGCTCTAAGAAGTGCGCTCCCCCGTGCTGGTGGCAACTTTCGTCTCGGGATCCAACTCCGACCCATAGCCCAATGGTTGCCGCCCGGGTCCCCGGCACCGTTTCGGTGAGGAGGCGGACGCCTCCGGGTAGGATACTGCGCTGGACTGACAGCGGACCGTCAGCCAGTTCCGATGTGACGTAATCGGTGGCGGGCACCAGTTCAAGCGGGACGGGTTCTGAAGTTAATTCTGGCACTACCGACAAGGTTGAGCTCCGGAGTTAGGCGCCGGCAGGCGGCGGGATTTAATCCTGTGACAAGTTCTCGAGTTCCGTTTCAACCTCGACAACCTGGTCAACCGCGGGACTCTCTTCTGATACCTTATCGGCGTCCGCGACAATTTCTTCAACGTCGGACTGGATTGGACCGGGTATTGCCCCCACAGCGGCCAAGAAAAGCGCCATAAGGCTACAAATCAAGGCCACTCCCATGAACCAGACGCTGTTAGCGAAACCGGCGCCCTCGCCTGCGTTGAAGTCTTTGGTGATTAAGCCGGTCAGCCCGAGGAAGACCGTGAATACGAACGTGACGGCGGCGATCCCGGTCCAGAACCGTTTAGGCTCCATGTTCATCAGTGTGCGTCCGAGGGCGATGATCGTTATCGACGCCAGAGCTGGCGCCAAAATCATCACCGGCTGCGGCACACTGTTGAAGATCGCGGCGATCAACCAGATCACAATGTCGACGGCGAAAAGAAACGCGAAGAAGAGCGGGTCTATAAATCGTTTTTGCATGGTCTAACTGTCGCACGCTCAACGAAGTTTTGCATCCGGTATCTGCGGCCATTCGTGGACTGGCTCATGTTTCTTCGTAAACCAAAAGGTTTGGGCCCCCTGCCTTCAATATTTGGAGGCAGGGGGCCCGAGCTAAAAGCCAGGTTTACCGGCTAGTTCGCTGCTGAGTCGTCGTTGCGGCGACGACGGTTCCGCTGACGCGGACGACGATTTCCGCCGTCTTTCTCTCCAGCTTTGGCGGGAGTATCTGCCTTGCTGTCGACACTTTCGTTGTCTTCAGCTGGTTCGTCAGCAACAACGGCGGCCAATGACAGCTTGCCGCGGTCATCGACTTCGTTGATTTCAACTTCGATTTGCTGTCCAACCTGGAGGACATCATCGACATTTTCCACTCGCTTGCCGCCGACAAGTCGACGGATCTGGGAGATGTGCAGAAGTCCATCTTTACCGGGAGTGAGGGAGATGAACGCGCCGAAAGAAGTCGTCTTCACGACAGTACCGACGAAACGTTCGCCCACTTCAGGCTGCAACGGGTTCGCGATCTGGTTGACCAGCGAACGTGCGGCCTCGGCAGCGTCGCCGTTGGAGGCACCAATGTAAACGGTGCCGTCGTCTTCAATGGTCAGTTCCGCACCGGTTTGTTCCTGGATCGTGTTGATCATCTTGCCTTTAGGCCCGATGACTTCGCCGATCTTGTCCACAGGGATCTGAACCGTGATGATGCGCGGTGCGTTCGCTGACATTTCATCGGGGCTGGTGATGGCACCCGCCATGAAGTCGATGATCTCAAGGCGAGCATCGCGAGCCTGTGCGAGCGCATCGCGCAGGACCTGTGAGTCGATGCCGTCCAGCTTGGTGTCCAGCTGCAGAGCCGTGATGAATTCTGAAGTACCGGCAACCTTGAAGTCCATATCGCCGAAACCGTCTTCGGCGCCGAGGATATCGGTGAGGGCCAAAGACTTTTCTTTACCGTCAACTTCACCGGTCATGAGTCCCATGGCGATGCCAGCGACCGAGGCGCGCAACGGTACACCGGCCTGCAGCAGCGACAGGGTTGACGCGCAGACGGATCCCATTGACGTTGAGCCGTTAGATCCGAGAGCTTCGGAAACCTGACGGATGGCGTAAGGGAACTCTTCACGGCTGGGCAGCACCGCACGGAGCGCACGTTCTGCCAGTTCACCGTGGCCGATTTCGCGGCGCTTCGGCGACCCGACCCGTCCGGTTTCACCGGTTGAATAGGGCGGGAAGTTGTAGTGGTGCATGTAGTGCTTGTGTGTCTGCGGGCTGAGGTTATCCAGCTGCTGTTCCATGCGGAGCATCGCGAGTGTGGTGACCCCAAGGATCTGGGTTTCGCCACGCTGGAAAAGAGCGGAGCCGTGAACGCGAGGGAGAACTTCCAGTTCGGCTGAAAGGGTACGGATATCGCGAGGACCGCGACCGTCCATCCGGATCTCTTCACGCAGCGTGCGCTCACGAATAGTGTCTTTTTCGACGCTACGGAAAGCAGCCTTCAAAGCCTTTTCGGATTCGGGGAACTGGTCAAGCAGCTTCCCGATTACCTGATCGCGAACTTCTCCAACAGCTGCATCGCGAGCAAGTTTGCCCTCTGTGAGCAGTGCCTTCGAAACGCGGTCGCCAACAGCGTTCTTGACCGCAGCGAACTCTTCGTCGGTGTAGTCAAAGAAAAGTGGGAACTCGGCAGTTTCCTTGCCGGCCTTCGCGGCCACTTCTAGCTGCGCATCGCAGAGGACCTTGATGAACGGCTTAGCTGCTTCAAGTCCTTCGGCAACGACGTCTTCGGTCGGTTTGATGGCTCCGGCCTGGATCAGTTCCCACTGGTTCTCTCCGCCGCCGGCCTCAACCATCATGATGGCAATGTCTTCTTTACCATCAGCGTTGGTGACGATACGTCCGGCCACGACCATGTTGAACACTGAGTTTTCCAGTTCGGACCAACGAGGGAATGCAACCCACTGACCGTCGATGAGTGCCACGCGGGTAGCGCCGATCGGGCCCGAGAACGGCAGACCTGAAATTTGGGTTGACATTGATGCCGCGTTGATTGCGAGCACGTCGTAGGCATCGTCAGGGTGGATCGCCATGATTGTTTCGACGATCTGAACTTCGTTGCGCAGGCCCTTAACGAAAGCGGGGCGCAGCGGACGGTCGATGAGCCGACACGCCAGGATAGCTTCGGTGCTGGGGCGGCCTTCACGACGGAAGAAAGAACCGGGGATGTTCCCAGCAGCGTATTGACGTTCTTCAACATCAACGGTCAGGGGGAAGAAATCGAACTGGTCCTTGGGGTTCTTGCCAAATGTTGTGGCAGACAGAATGACGGTCTCGTCATCCAGGTAGGCAACGGCCGAGCCAGCTGCCTGGAGGGCGAAGCGCCCGGTTTCAAAACGAACGGTGCGAGTACCGTAACGACCGTTGTCGATTACGGCCTCTGAGACGACAAGATTGTCATCTTCCATGAATTATTCTCCTTGCGTTGGTGGGTCTGTGCCCGACGTCGGCCTTCGATAGAAGCCTGCGGTGCCGGGACCTGTCCCGTTCCGAAAGCCACTGTCGAAAACCGCTCCAATTTTGCGCCACCCTCCCCACGAGTCGATTTTTCTGCTGTTTCCCCCGCACTGGTCTGACAGGGTAAAGCGGCCCGCCACCCCGAAGGGGGACGGGCCGAATCACACTAGCGTCGCAGTCCGAGACGTTCGCGAAGGACGCGGTAACGTTCGATATCGATGTCTTCCAAATACTTGAGAAGGCCCCGACGACGACCAACTAACAGCATCAGGCCACGACGTGAGTGGTGGTCATGCTTGTGAGTCTTGAAGTGTTCGGTGAGGTCGGTGATCCGCTGGCTAAGCAGTGCGATCTGGACCTCAGGAGAACCTGTGTCACCCTCGTGCGTGCCGTATTCAGCAATAATTTTTTCTTTAACATCTTTGCTCAAAGGCATTTCAGTTCTCCTCTAAATATCTTCGTTGCGTGGAGCTGCGAAACCCAGTGTTCCGAGCAGGCGAACCACGGCCGTTCTGACGGCAACTGCAAGCCTAACATGGCGAGAGCCCCCAATTTAGGTCCCCGAGGTTACGAAACCACGTGAAGACCGTGATGTTCAGCACCTTGGTTATTGCAGGCCGGCAGTGACCGCAGCGGGATCAACACGACCTGTCGCCCGGACCCCTAAAGTAGCGGCCGTCCGCAAGAGGTCGGAGTCCATCTGAGCGATGAGTTCTTCAACGCTCGGGAAAGTTTTCATAGGGCGCAACCGGCGCACGAAAGTCAATGTCACAGTTTCGTCATACAGGTCGAGGTCGGTTCTACCGAGCACGTGGGCTTCGACGGTGCGTTTGGTTCCCCCAAACTGAGGGTTGGTGCCAACGGAGATGACGGAAGGAAGAAACTCCTGCCCCACCTGTTCCCCACCGATATCGCGAACCATCCACCCGGCGTAAACACCGTCGGCGGGGACAAAAGAGGCAGGATCAACGCGAAGGTTCGCTGTGGGAACCCCCAGTTCACGCCCTCGTTTGTGTCCGTGTTCGACGACCCCGGTGACCCGGTGAAACCGGCCGAGTACGGATGCTGCTTCTGCGGGCGAACCTTCGCTGAGCAGTTCGCGCACCCAGGATGACGACCAGCGCCTGCCGCTCGGCGACACAATATCGGTGACCATGACAACGGTGAATCCGGAACGGATCCCCAGGTCCCGCAGAGTGTCGACGTCGCCGACGTTTCCTCGGCCGAAACGGAAATCTTCCCCGACGACGACTTCTACGGCACCCAAACGTTCAACCAGGTATTCCTGGACGAAGTCTTCGGGGCTGAGCGAATAAAGGTTCCGATCGTAATTCGCCACGAACGTGGCGTCCAAACCGGTTGCTGACATCGCTTCCAGGCGGTCCTCCAGCGACATAATCAACTGTGGTGCGGCCTCGGGATAATGCACTGAGCGCGGATGCGGGTCGAAGGTCAAAGCCACTGACTCACATCCGCGCCTGCGGGCCCGGTCAACGCATGTTTGAATCACCCGGGAATGTCCCTGGTGCATGCCATCGAAGTTACCGATGGTCACAACGGACTTTTGACGTCCGGGAACATCGTTGAGGGCGTGCCAAATTTTCATTGTTTACGGTGAAAACCTATTGAGCGGCTTTGAGGCCAAGGTTCGTGCGGCCCTCTTCATCAACGGGCTGACCGGCGCGTCCCTGTTTTGCTCCGCCGCCGCAACCACAACCTCCGCAACCGCAGCCGCCGGACCGTTCCTGCTGTTCTTCAGCCATAATTTCCCTACCTTTTGTAGAATTCTGGTCACACCGGGTTGTTAACCAGTGCGGTACCCAGCTTACCGTCAGACCACCTGACCAGGCCGATGAATTTCGCCTCAGGCGTGTGCGACGCAGCTAAAGCGTAGATTTGTCCGTCCTTCGCCGAGGTGGGAACCGCAATATTGGGAACCTGCCCGTGGCGGAAGGCAGCCGCTTGGGTCGCATCGACTTCGAGGTGCGGGTACATCTGCGCGCACACATCCCCGAGGTTCAAAAGTGGCAGCGACTCAGAATCTAAACTCTCCAGCGCGCTCGCCTGCTCAAGGGTCCAATGCCCCACTCGGGTGCGTCGCAAGGCAGTGAGGTGTCCTCCCACCCCCAGACTATTTCCGAGGTCGCGAGCTAAAGAACGAATGTACGTTCCCGACGTGCAGTCAACCTCAACTTCAACGTCAACAACAGAGATGCCTGCGTCAGTCTGCCTCAGCTGCGGGACTCCCACGATTTCGAATCGGTGTACTGTTACCGGTCGCGCCGGGAGGTTAACTTCGCGACCTTGACGGGCCAAATTGTAGGCCCGTTCCCCTTTGATTTTGATGGCACTGACAGTGGCGGGAACCTGTTGGATATCGCCACGAAACGCCTCAATTGCTGCGTCAAGAATTTCGATGCCGAGGGCGTCGCAACCGTTAGCGGTGACGATCTGCCCTTCGGAATCGTCAGTATCCGTGGAGATACCTAAACGGATGGTAGCTTGATAGGTTTTGTCCGCTCCGGTGATGAAAGCTAGTAGTTTCGTCGCCCGGTTGACACCAAGAACCAACACTCCGGTGGCGAGCGGATCCAGGGTGCCGGCGTGCCCCACGCGACGCGTCTGGGCAAGACGCCGCACCCTGGATACCACATCATGACTGGTCAGGCCGGCTGGTTTATCAACAATCAGCAGGCCAGCCCGGTCATTCGTTTGCTGTTCCGCTTTCGTCCCCATCGGAACTTTCTTCTTCATCCCGACGGTACGGGTCCGTTTCCCCAGCGTACTGTTTCCCACTGGCATGTTCGGCGATTGCCGCATCACGTTCACGGGCTTCCTTGAGTGCACCCTCAATCGAGGCCGCAGTCGCCGGAAGGTTATCCGGTTCAAACGTGATGGTTGGTGTTAAACGCAACCCAAGAGCCTGACCAACTTCAGATCGAATCAGGCCTTTAGCGGAGTTGAGCGCCCGCGCAGTTTTTTCCCACGCCTTCTCGTCACCAAGAACCGTGTAGTAAATGGTGGCGTGTTGAAGGTCACGGGTAACACGAACTTCCGTGATTGTGACAAACCCGAGCCGGGGGTCTTTGACCCGTCGTTCCAAGGTGCGTGTCACTGTGGCGCGCGTATTCTCTGCGATTCGGCGCACGCGTGCTTCATCTGCCATTGGTGTTCACTTCCCCCCTAATTTTCTTGGTATGTACGTACCTGGCCCCACCGGCGGTCGGACCCGTCGAAACTATTCTCGTGGTTTCTCAACCAGTTCCCAGGTTTCGATGGTGTCGCCCTCGGCAATATCTCGGTAGCCGAGCGTGATTCCACATTCGAATCCTTCGCGGACTTCCACGACATCGTCCTTCTCGCGGCGCAGCGACTGAATTTCCAGATCGTCTGCCACCACAATGCCGTCCCGCACCAGGCGCGCTTTGCTGCCGCGGCGGATCTTGCCAGAGCGAATGATCGAGCCTGCAATATTGCCGAATTTTCCGGAACGGAAAACCTGACGAATTTCGGCGGTACCCAAAGCAACCTCTTCGTAGATTGGTTTGAGCATCCCCTTCATCGCCGCTTCGATCTCCTCGAGAGCACGGTAGATCACGTTGTAGTACTTGATCTCGATACCTTCGTTGTCGGCCATTTCCTGGACGCGCTCTGCCGGGCGAACGTTGAAGGCAATAATAATCGCATCGTCGACTGTTGCCAGGTTGACATCGTTTTGTGTGATGGCGCCGACTCCGCGGTGAATAATCCGCAGTGCAACGTCCTCGCCAACGTCCAGTTTGAGCAGCGAGTCCTCGAGGGCTTCAACCGCACCCGAAACGTCACCCTTAATGATGAGGTTGAGGGTATCGACTTTACCTTCCTTGAGGACCTGATCAAAGTCTTCAAGAGTGACGCGCTTACGGCGACGTGCCAGCTGGGCCTGTCGGTCGGCTGCTTCACGTTTGTCCGCGATCTGTCGGGCAGTGCGGTCATCGTTGGCAACCAGGAAAGTGTCACCAGCGCGAGGCACGGACGTGAGGCCGAGCATCTGCACGGGACGTGATGGGCCTGCCTCTTCGACAAGTCCACCGTTTTCATCAAACATGGCACGCACACGACCGTGAGCGGTACCGACGACGACGGCATCCCCCACGCGGAGAGTTCCGCGCTCGACGAGGAGCGTCGCCACCGCACCGCGACCGCGGTCAAGGTTGGCTTCAATGGCGATACCGCGAGCATCAGCGTCAGCGTTGGCCCGCAGATCAAGGGCCGCATCGGCGGTGAGGATCACGGCTTCAAGCAGCTCGTTGATACCCTTGCGATGCTTGGCGGAGACGTCCATAAACATGACGTCACCACCGTACTCTTCGGCGACGAGGCCGTATTCGGCGAGCTGACCACGAATCTTCTCGGGGTTAGCTTCCGGCTTATCGACCTTGTTTACCGCGACCACAATAGGAACATCTGCGGCCTGCGCATGGTTGATCGCTTCAACGGTTTGCGGCATGACACCGTCATCTGCGGCGACCACGAGGATCGCGATGTCGGTGACTTTGGCGCCACGAGCACGCATGGCGGTGAACGCCTCGTGACCGGGGGTGTCAATGAACGTGATGGGACGACGATCATCGCCCTCACCGACCTTCACCTGATAGGCGCCAATATGCTGCGTGATGCCACCGTGTTCAGAATCGACGACGTCGGTACTGCGAATGGCGTCAAGGAGTTTGGTCTTACCGTGGTCCACGTGTCC
>CAYFQJ010000034.1:0-3796 GCA_964345205.1 uncultured Actinomyces sp.
GGGTCAGACAGCACCGCTACCGCGCACCCAGAAGGAAACCCGATGGCTCAGACCGAACTAATTCTGGCATCCGCTTCTCCCGCTCGGGCCACAACTTTGCGCGCCGCCGGAATCACCCCCCTGGTGGCCCCCACTGATGCCGATGAGGCCGGTGTCCTCCAGGACCTGCGGGAAGAGTTCGCCGCGCGCGGTCAAAACCCCGAACCGGCTGACCAGGTCGGAGCTTTGGCTCGCATCAAAGCCCAGCAGTGGGCGCGGGAGGGCCGCAAGTTCGGCAGCAACGACCGGCAAATAGTCATCGGCTGCGACTCGATGTTAGAGTTCCGCGGCGAAATGCTAGGGAAACCGCACCATCCCGACGTGGCAGCGGCACGCATCCGCGAACTCCAAGGCCAAGATGCGGTGCTCTGGACCGGGCACCACCTGCAAGTTTGGGAGGGCGGAGCACTGGTCAGTGAGGTCACCGGAACCGAATCGACCATCGTTCACTTCGACGAAATGTCGGAGGACGAAATTTCGGCCTACGTACAAACGGGTGAACCTCTAGAAGTCGCGGGTTCTTTCACCATCGACGGTTTAGGTGGCCCCTTCATCCGCGGGGTGACCGGTGACCCCCACTCGGTGGTGGGGATCTCGCTGCCGCTGGTGAGGCGACTGGCTCGTGACCTGGGGGTCTTCTGGCCCGACCTGTGGGACCGCCCTCGGGAAAATGCCTAAGTAACCCCCCGTTGTGCCCACTATTTATCGCGCCCCAAACGGGGAGCCCGGCGACCGCTAGGATAGGTGTCATGGATAGCTTTCTTGCCTGGGGCATAGGTTTAGCAACTGTTACCGAATCGGGTCGCACACTGGATGTCTGGTACCCGGAACCACATTTGGGGGCGATGCCCAAAGAGGGTGATCCCGAACTTCTGAACACCCTGTCACGACTGGAGCGCTCAGATTCCGCGCGCGGTGTTCACACCCAAGTCGTGCGCTGCGTCGCAAACCTGCATGATCAGCCCAACTCGACAGCGGATGCCTACTTGCGGCTCCACCTCCTCTCACACCGACTGGTACAACCCAACAGTGTCAACTTGGACGGCATTGTTTCGCGACTGCCCACAGTAGTGTGGACAGCAGCAGGACCGTGCGCTGTGGAAAACTTCGAATCAACGCGTTTCCAGTTGCGCGCCAAACTCGGGCACCCGGTCGCCGTGATCGGTGTCGACAAATTCCCCCCAATGGTCAACTACGTGGTTCCTTCCGGAGTAAGAATCGCCGACGGAGCTCGGGTCCGCCTGGGCGCTCACCTGGCCGAAGGCACCACTGTCGCCCACGCGGCGATGGTCAACTACAACGCGGGAACTCTGGGGCGCAGCAGCATTGAAGGGCGCGTCGCTCAGGGCGTCATCATCGGCGCTGACTCAGATATTGGTGGCGGTGCGTCCACAATGGGAACCGTGGCAGGAAGCGCCCGCGAGAAGGTACGCATCGGCGAGCGCTGCCTACTGGGCGCAAACTCCGGTTTGGCGATCCCGATTGGGGATGACTGCGTCGTCGAATCGGGTCTCTACCTGACCGGCAATACCCAGGTCTCACTGATGGTCAGCGGCGGCGTCGTCCCCGGAAGCAACGGCCATTTCATTGACCCGCCAGTGATTGCCGCCCGTGACCTTTCCGGAGCCTCGAACGTCCTCTTCCGCCGCAACTCCACTAACGGTCGCGTTGAAGCCCTGGCCCGTGGCGGCAAGTCGATCCGCCTGGCGGACGGCACCCAACCGTAAAAGCAAGGCCCCCCAAGTTTTCAACTCGGGGGGCCGCTTTTTCACTTAGTCCGTGATCCGGTTCCGCAGAGGAACATAGTCACGCTCAACATATCCCTGGTAAACCTGCCGAGGGCGACCAATGCGCGTCATCGGATCAATAATCATTTCGCGATACTGCGCGATCCAACCAGGCAGACGCCCCAGAGCAAACAGTGGCGTAAACATTTTGGTGGGGAAGCCCATCGCCGAGTAGATCAGCCCCGTGTAGAAGTCTACGTTCGGGTAGAGACGCCGCTCAACGAAGAAGTTATCTTTGAGTGCGATCTCTTCGAGCTCCATCGCGATGTCGAGCTTCTGGTCATCTTTGCCCAGACGCGACAGAACATCGTGGGCGCTCTCTTTAACGATGGCTGCCCGCGGGTCGTAACTCTTATAAACGCGGTGTCCGAAGCCCATCAGCCTGACACCGGCCTCCTTATTCTTCACGCGGTCCACATATTTCTGCACCGAATCGCCCGAAGCCATGATTTCGTCCAGCATTCGCAGCACCGATTCGTTGGCGCCACCATGCAGTGGTCCAGACAGCGCCCCGACACCGGAAGCGACAGAAGCGTAAAGGTTGGCGTTCGAGGAGCCCACCATCCGCACCGTCGAGGTCGAGCAGTTCTGCTCATGATCGGCGTGCAAAATTAGCAGCATGTCGAGGGCGCGCACCAGCGACGGGTCAATATCGTAAGCCTGGTACGGCATCCCGAACGTCATCCGAATGAAATCTTCGGTGTAGCCCTTCTGGGAATCCGGGTACAGCAGAGGCAGACCGGCAGCGCGTTTCGCAATGTAGCTGATCATGGTCGGAATCTTGGCGAGCAGAAGAATCAGCGCCTCATCCAACTGTTCAGGGTTATGCGGGTCCAGAGTGTCCTCATAGTAGGTTGCCATCCCGGCAATACCGGCCTGAAGGATCGCCATCGGGTGGCCGTTCGCGGGGAAAGCGGTGAAGAACGCCTTGAAGTCTTCGTGGAGCAGACGTCGCGACTGGATCGCCCTCACGAAACGTTCCAGCTTCGCTGCTTCGGGCAGCTCCCCATAAATCAGCAGGTAGGCGACCTCTAAGAATGATGAATGCCGCGCGAGCTGCTCAATCGGGTACCCGCGGTAGCGCAGGATCCCCTCATCACCATCAATGTAGGTGATTTCTGAAGTGCAGGAGGCCGTATTCGCAAACCCGTAGTCGAGTGTTACGTCGCCGGTGCTTCCTAATAACTTGCCGATCCCTAAGCCATCCGGCCCGACGGTGGCGTCGGTCCGTGGCAGTTCAACATTGACATCAGCAACCCGCAGGTTACCCGGGCCAGCAGATTCTTTTGGTGCCACCGCTGTGGGGGTCTTAGACATAAGGAAATTCTCCTACTTGAAAGAGGGCGGTCACCCGCAACAACTGTGGGCCACGTCGCCGTTTCGGACGTAGCGCAAAAACTTGTGACTGCGGTCCTAGGCTAATACTTTTCCAGCCCGGACGCAGAGGCACTTCAGGATTTGAGCCGGGCACGCGCCGCCAGTATTCTCTCGTCAGTTGCCGTGAGTCCAACCCGCACGTGACGGACCGCTTTTTCGCCGTAGAAATCTCCTGGAGCCACCAGGATCCCCCGTTGGGCAAACCACTGCACCAGCTGACGTCCCCGGTTATGTGGGGTTCCGTCCGCAACCGGTGGTAGCACAAAACCTTCGGGGGCAGTCACCCACAAATACAGTCCCGCTTCGCTCCGCGGCGAAACTTCCAGACCGGTTGCGCCCAGGCCCTCCAACAGCCAGTTGCGACGTCGGCGGTAACGCTCATGCTGGTCCCGCACCGCGTCAACATCGTCGAGGGCCGCCACCATTGCGTCTTGCACGGGGGTGGGAACCATCATTCCGCTGTGTTTCCTGAACTCGATTACTGCGGAGACCAGCGCCGGGTCCCCCGCGAGGAAGGCCCCACGGTACCCCGCCATATTTGATTGTTTCGACAGTGAGTAGGTCACGAGCAGGCCTGTCACGTCCCCGTCACA
>CAYFQJ010000034.1:3806-7853 GCA_964345205.1 uncultured Actinomyces sp.
CCCGCTGGCCCTCCCAGGGCAGTTCGGCGTAACACTCATCAGAAACGCCCACTGCGCCGACGCGGCGCGCCCACTGCACCACGTCCCGCAGCTGGGCGCTGGTCGCCACCTGTCCGGTGGGGTTTGACGGTGAATTCAACCAGACGAGAGCGGCCTCAGCCGGCCAGTCAGTCACGTCGAACTGGTCGACTTGCTGGTCCTCACTGCCGGCCAAAATGGCGCTGACCTGATAGGTCGGATACGCGACATCCGGGTAGATCACCCGGTCTGTGGGCCGGGCGCCGAGAATTTTCGGCAGCCACGCAATGATCTCTTTGGAGCCGGTAGTGGGGACAACCATGATGTCGGTCAGCGGCACCATACCCCGACGCTCACACCAGCGGCGGATCGCAGCGCGGACAGCATCGGTTCCCGCAACCAGTGGGTACCCGGGAGCATTCGTGTTCTGCGCGAGGGCCTGCTGCACCGATACCGGAGTGTCGTCCACGGGAGTCCCCACAGACAGGTCAACGATCCCGTCCTGGTGCTGAAGAGCCAAGTCGCGGGCACCCAGCAGGGTGTCCCACGGGAAATCAGGCAGCCCCAACGTCCTCGGCAAAACGGTTCTGGTTGTCATTAATGTTCTAGCCTCGCGGCGGCAGGGCCGCAATCATTGGGTCATCAACGTCAAGGGGACCGGGTTGTTGGGCTCCCCCGGGTGAACCAATCTGGTTGAAAAACTCGACGTTGGCGCGGTAATAATCGGCCCACTGAGCGGGAACGTCGTCCTCGTAGAAGATTGCTTCCACGGGGCACACCGGCTCACAGGCCCCACAGTCCACGCACTCGTCCGGGTGAATATACAGCGTCCGCTTACCTTCATAGATGCAGTCCACAGGACATTCATCGACACATGCGCGGTCTTTAATATCGACACAAGGTTCGGTGATCACGTAAGTCATGGTTCCTCCTCTTCATGTGCTTCCAGGTTATCCTACGTCGAGAGCATCCAATTTATCGAGACCCCGAAGGAGCGCCACGATGCCCACAAATAATCTCCCCTGGATGGATTGGCACCCCGGTGACCGCGTCGTGGTTCGCTACCGGGGCGAGGACGGTGTCCACGATGCCCTGGGGACACTGCTGGATGTCAGCCCCCATCATGTGACAGTGGAGGCGCGCCGAGGCGTTGTCCGAGTCGAGGCCACCACAATGATCACCGGCAAACTGGTGACGCGTGCCCCACAGAATTAGCGGTTTTCGTCAGCGCGACGTTTCCGTGCGGCAGCGCGGGCTCGAGTAGCTGAGTCCAAATCGACTTTACGGATCCGGACCGCCTCGGGTGTTACTTCCACGCATTCGTCCTCGGCCGCAAATTCGAGGGCCTCTTCGAGGGTCAGCCGCCGCGACGGTGTCAACGTTTCGTACACGTCCGCCGAGGCCGCCCGCATATTGGTCTGTTTCTTTTCGCGAGTCACGTTCACGTCCATGTCTTCGTTGCGGGAGTTCTCCCCCACAACCTGACCTTCGTAAACCTCAGAGCCGGGTTCCACAATGAAACTGGAACGCTCCTGCAAGTTCAAGAACGCGTAAGGAGTGGCCTGCCCGGCACGGTCCGCCACCAGAGAACCGGTGGTGCGCTGCTCAATGGTGCCAGCCCACTTTTCGTAGCCTTCAGAGATTGATGACTGAATGCCGGTCCCCCGCGTTTCCGTCAGGAAACGAGTGCGGAAACCGATCAGGCCGCGAGCGGGAACCAGGAACTCTAAACGCATCCACCCCGTGCCGTGGTTCGACATCGTCTCGAGGCGTCCCTTCCGAGCCGCCAACAGTTGAGTGACAGTCCCCAAGTACTCTTCCGGAATGTCAATGGTGAGGCGCTCCATCGGTTCGTAGAGCTTGCCATCAATCGTTTTGGTGACAACCTGCGGTTTCCCGACGGTCATTTCGTAGCCTTCGCGACGCATCTGTTCCACGAGGATCGCCAGGGCCAACTCGCCACGACCCTGAACCTCCCAGGTATCGGGCCGGTCAGTGTTGAGGACGCGCAGCGACACGTTACCGATAAGTTCCCGATCAAGACGCTCTTTGAGGACGCGGGCCGTAACCTTCGCGCCTTTGACTCGTCCGGCCAACGGTGAAGTGTTAATTCCAATGGTCATCGAAATCGCGGGATCATCAACGTGGATCCCAGCCAGTGGGTGCGGGTCGTCGGGATCAACCAGCGAGTCACCAATTGTGATATCAGGGATCCCTGAAACAGCAACGATATCGCCCTGTTTCGCGGTTTGGGCTGGCACACGTTCCAAGCCTTCTGTGCGCAGAAGTTCTGCGATCCGCACATTCTTCGATTCGCCGTTGGGTCGCACCCAGGCGACGTGGTCGCCCTTATGCAGTTCGCCGTTATGTACCCGCAGCAGAGCCAGGCGCCCCAAGAAGGGGGAGGCATCCAGGTTGGTTACCTGTGCCTGCAGCGGCGCGCCCTCCTCATAGGTCGGCCCGGGAATGGTGTTGAGGATCGTGTCGAAAAGCGGTTCCATGTCGTCGTCGGGCAACTCCCCATCCAGGGGCTGGTTGCGCGACGTCAAGCCGGCCTTCGCGGAGGCGTAAACGACGGGAACTTCCAGGATCCGGTCAATGTCAATGTCGAGGCCGTCGTTGAGCAGATCCTCGGCCAGAGCCAAGAGCAGGTCGGAAGTTTCAGTGACGACCTCGGAGATTCGAGCGTCGGGGCGGTCAACCTTGTTGACCACCAAAACCACCGGCATCATCGCTTCGAGTGCTTTGCGCAGAACGAAGCGGGTTTGCGGGAGCGGCCCCTCAGAGGCGTCAACAAGAAGCACCACACCATCCACCATGGAGAGTGCGCGTTCGACCTCGCCACCAAAGTCGGCGTGACCGGGAGTGTCCACAACGTTAATGGTCACACCGTCAGTCAAACCAAGTTTCTGCGCTGCCGGTCCCGCATAGTTGACAGCGGTGTTCTTGGCGAGAATTGTGATGCCCTTTTCTCGTTCCAGATCGCCAGAGTCCATGACGCGTTCGCCGGTGCTTTCCACGGTCTGATGGTCTGAGAAGGCACCCGCATCCCACAGCATCGCGTCGACAAGAGTAGTTTTCCCATGGTCAACGTGGGCGACGATGGCGACGTTACGTAGGTCTGACCGAACAGTCACAGTTACTCCTTCGGCGCGAAGACCCTGCCGGGTCCTGTGCGCGTGGAAATCAAATTCCGTTGAGGCGGGACGCAGTAACCCGCGCGGGCGGCATTCCGATGAGTGCCACCGTTTCCAGGGTAGCGAGAATTTGGCCCCAAAAACCGGCCAATTCATGCGAAATTCGCCACCATTACTGGGCGGTATACGTTCTCGGAAGAACTGTGATCTCGGGTACGACCTGATCCGGCACCTCGGCATGTGGGTATTGTGTCCCCTACAGGTTTCACTCAAAATCAGATTCAGTTAGGCGGATCACATGGCGGAAGTATCCCGGGGGAACGCACCATCCGACTGGTTACCTCTGTTGGCTGTCGTCGTGACGGCCCTGGTGCTGCGTCCCGCTGCTACCGCCATCGGCCCCGTCCTCGACGAGCTTCAATCCGATTTAGGGTTGTCCGCCTTCGCTGCTGGACTGCTCACCGCCCTCCCCGGATTCTGTTTCGGCCTCGTCGGTCTGTTCGCCAACAAAATCCTCGGCCGGCTCGGCCTGGTGGGTGCCTTGCTGTTGGGTGCGCTGCTGATCGCTTCGGGTTCACTTTTGCGAGTTCTCACCGACTCGTGGACCCTCTTCCTGGGCCTGTCCTTCATCGCGCTGGGTGGCATGGCGATTGGCAACGTCTTACTGCCTGCGTTCATCAAGTGCGTCTTCCCGCAACGCGCCGCGCTAATGGCCACCGTCTACACAACGTTCTTGGCCCTGGGGTCGATTCTGCCGCTGCTTCTGAGCGGACCCCTCACTAACTGGGGTTCACAGCTGCTCTCGGCTGAACGCGGCTGGCGCGTCTCTGTGGGGATTTGGGCGCTGGTCGGGCTGGCCTCACTGATTCTCTGGACCGGCGTCAAAATGCGG
>CAYFQJ010000034.1:7863-11166 GCA_964345205.1 uncultured Actinomyces sp.
GTCGCACCTGCCCACTGTCCTACTCAAATCCAGTGCCCGCGCGTTCCGCTGGTTAGATTTGTGGCGCTCCCCCACAGCTGTTGGACTCATGGTTTTCTTCGGCATCCAATCGATGCAGGCGTATATCCAATTTGGCTGGTTGGCACAGATTTTCCGCTCCGCCGGGATGAACGCGGACGCGGCAGGGCTCTTTGTTTCACTCGTTGCCGCCGGAGGGATGGCGGGGGGCATCCTGATGCCACGCCTGGTGCCACACAGCCCCCACCTGCGGGTTTACGTAGTCGGCTTCGCCGTCCTCTTGGCCACGGGCTACACCGGCCTCGCCCTGGCACCGCTAGCTGCGCCCTGGCTATGGGCCACATGTCTGGCTGTTTCAGGTTTCGCATTCCCCACGGCTCTGGCACTAATCATCGAACGCACCGAAGACCCGGGAGCCACCGCCGCCGTCTCTGCTTTCGTCCAGCCCGTCGGCTACTTTTTGGCGGCGCTGGGCCCACTATTCGTCGGCCTCGCTTTCGGCTGGATCGGGTCGTGGCCACCAATTCTGTGGGTCCTAGTCGCGACCTCTTTGCTGATGGCGAGCGCCGGCTGGGTCGCAACCAGGCCGACGCTGATCGACGATGAGCTTAAAGCAAACTGCCCGACTGCATAACAGTCGGGCAGCGGGCAGCTAATTTCAGAGCCCCAGTAGTTCTTCCACTACTTCGACGGCCACTTCTTCAGTGAACCCGTAGCTTTCAACCCCAGCAAACTGCAGGATAACCTGCCCGTAGGGCATGACACCCCAAACAGCTGAGGGCGCATCTTGGACGGGCACCGCGTACAGAGCGCCGCCGGCCTCGCTAATGGCTTCGCTTTCAATGATGACACCGTTCTGCGCCTCAATTTGCTCCGTGGTCGGAACGCTTTGAGCGTAAGGAGCGATCTGCACATCGATGACGCCCCCGTCAGTACTCTGCCATTCGCACAGTGTCTGCTGGTCCTCACCGAAGGCACTGACGATGGGTTGGAGCCCATCCATAGATGACGGCGCAATCCCGGTGATCAGGTCGGCGATGGCGTCACAGTTTTCGAAGGCCGCGGTCAGTTCGCGTCCCTCTTCGGTAACTTCTTCAGCCAAAGGTGTTCCGGACTGCCCCGATTGCTGTTCATCAACCTTGGCGTCGCTACTGCAGGCACTCATGCCGATAACGGCGGCCAGTGCCAGTGCGGCACCCCAAATCTGGCGAGTTTTCTTCACGTTCTGTTTCCCCCTATTTCGTTTTCTTACGGGTATCAGTTTCTCATACAACTGAGGCCCGGCAGTTTTTGTTTGCCGGGCCTCTGTTGTAATTGACTATTACTTCAGGAAGGGACTTCCGTTACCGACCTTGCCCGGCGCGGGGTTACCCGGCAGTTCAAGGACGTACGCGCGCATATTTCCCTTTCCGGGGGCGTTGATGGTCACGCTTCCACCGGTGACGTGCTTACGGTCACCGGTAACAGCATCGACGTAGGTTCCGTTCGGGATGCCGCTGAAGCTGGCCTGACCCGAAACGGTCACGAGGACGAAGCTGTCGACTGAACCTTCAGTGAAACGTCGCTTGAACGCGATATACCCGTTGACGCCTTCACGTGAGTACTGTCCCTTTTGGAGGGCCGGTACTGCAGCGCGAATTTGGTTTAGTGTCTGAAGGTGTTTCACCAACGGTTGCTGCATGGTGGTAGCCACAGCACCGCTTGCGGAGCTGACAACACCAAAGTCGGAGGCAACGATATTGCCTTCGAGGTTGTCACCGAAGTAGGCACGGCCCGTGGTTTCGAGTGGGCAGGTGGGTCCACAGTCAATTTGGACACCGGCCTTGAACTCGATTTCTGAACCGTAGTAGAGAACCGGCACGCCGCGGAATGTCCACATCATGCTGAGGTTCTCGGCCCACGCGTCAGTTCCACCCGCATAGCGTTCGGATGACTTATTTGGACCGTAATCATGCGAGTCGACGTACACCGCGTTATATGTGGCGTCATTGGTCGCATCGTCTGAGTCCATACCCGAGTACATGGCGTTAGCCGCATCCGAGAAGTTCATGTGCATGCGCATGTCGATTATGTTCATGCCTGAGAACTTCGAGTGATCTGGCGCGTGGTAGTCATTTCCACGCAACAGGTGGTTATCGGACGTGGGCTGGTTGTGGATATCCTGGTTATTCTCGTAGTGGAATGCCTCGTCGATTGCCGTTGCATCATCGCTGCTGAAGTTGCTGCGTTCTTTCCACGTGTAGAAAGGCGCGGAATGGTTTACCGATCCGCGGTTCCATTTATCGTGTACGAACTGGGCGACTTCACCGAATACGTAGAAATCTTTCCCCTTCTCGCCGTGAACAGCTTCCGCATGTTCGTAGATTGCCGGCAGGAAGTGGCGGTTCCACATAACGCGAGGAACGTGCACGGCCGTGTCAACACGGAATCCATCTACACCCATATCGATGTACTTGTTGTACGAGTCAATGAGGTAGTTCTGGACACGCGCGTTTTCGGTGTTCAAGTCTGCAAGGTCTTCATGGATCCAGCAGTCCTGAGCGTCTTTACCTTCCCAGTTACCAATCCAGCAGTTGTGGAACGTGTCTTTCGGGAACATCCCGGAAGTCGCGTTAGGCCACTGGCAGTTGTAAACCTTGTAGCCTTCTGCTGACCAACCGGTCTGAGTTCCCCAGTTCTTGCAGTCCTGGCCGGCAGGTTGCGTTTCGCTCCACAAGTCACCGTTGTAGGTCGACCCGTCAGCGTAGTACCCAAGCGGGTTGTATTCGCGTCCCTCAACCTTTTGCTTGTAGTACCAGCTCCACTCGTTGTCACGCTTTCCGTAAACGGTGGCTTGGTACAGGTTCTTCTCGCCCCAACGTGACGAGTGGTTGTAAATGACGTCCTGATAAATCTTGATTCCCTTGGCGTGGGCGGCGTCAATCAGATCCTGATAGGTAACGCCATCCGATTCGAGTCGGGGATCAATCGTCTGGAAATCCCAGCCGTGGTATCCGTGGAAGTCATAGTCGGATCGGTTGAGTACAACCGGGGTAATCCAAATGGCACTGAATCCGAGTCCCTTGATGTAGTCGAGTTTCTCGACAACACCCGCGAAGTCACCGCGGTACATGGGGTCGTTGTATTTGGCGTTACCCGATTTTTCGTGCATGTTGCCACCACGGTTATTTGACTCATCACCGTCGTACCAACGCGCTGTCATCATGAAGTAAATAGTATCTTCACGAGGGTCGCCTCCAAGAGGACTTCCCTTTGTAGCGCCGGCTTTACTGCCTTCACGGGTGG
>CAYFQJ010000035.1:0-11159 GCA_964345205.1 uncultured Actinomyces sp.
GCCGCGACTCAAAGGGGCTGGCACACGCGCCAGCCACGAAATCGAAAAACTGCTTGATCGGCGAGTCTTTTTGGACCTGCACGTGACTGTCGCCAAAGACTGGCAGTCGGACCCAAAAATGCTGCGCCGCATGGGTTTTTGATCGCCGGGATCGCAACGGGAGGCGCGCGCTCAACATGGAAACACCACTTCGGGACAGCCAGATCTTACAGGGACATACAGTTAGCCCGGGCGTGGCAGTTGGTCCTCTGCTCGTAGTGGGGTTCACTCCGGGCGTCGACTTTGAGGAACCTCAGAACGTTGACGTCCAAGAAGCGCTCTTACGCGTCGATGCGGCGATGGAGGCTGTCGCAGAACACCTGGAGGCGCGCCAGGTGTACGCCAACGTCGAAGGGCGGGCCATTCTCGAAGCGAATGCCATGATGGCGCGTGATGCTGGGTTGAGAGCCGCAATCCAGAGGCAGTTGGAAAAAGGCTCCGGGGTGACCGCCGCTGTCGCGGAGAGCATCGACGCTTTCGCCGCCCAGTTCCTCGACGTTGGCGGATTCATGGCGGACCGAATCGAAGACCTCTACGATGTGCGCAACCGCGTGATCGCCCACCTGCGTGGCGCCCCACAACCGGGGGTTCCCCGCCTCGACACGCCTTCGGTGTTGGCAGCGGCCGACCTCGCGCCCTCGGATACGGCAATTTTGGATCCGGCGACCTGCCTCGGAATCGTCACGTGGAAGGGCGGACCGACCGGTCACACAGCTATCCTCGCCGAGCAGTTGGGGATCCCCACAATCGTGCAGGTAACCGGTCTACATGCGGTCCCATCGGGAACCACAGTGGCCCTCGACGGGTCCACCGGGCAGGTTTACGTGAGCCCCACGCCCCAGGAGTTAGAAACTCTGAAGGGGCGAGTTAGTCGCCGCGAAAAACTCATCGAAAATGTCACCGGACCTGGCGCAACCAAAGACGGCGTCCCCGTGGCTCTCCTGGCAAATATCGGTACCTTTGAAGATGCCCGAATTGCTGCCGGCACCGAAGTCGAGGGCGTCGGACTGTTCCGCACCGAATTCCTCTACCTTGACCGGCCCACAGCTCCGAGTCGCAGCGATCAGGTTGCCGCGTACCGCCAAATCCTTTCCGGTTTCGTCGGGCGCACCATTACGGTCAGGACCCTTGACGCCGGTGCGGATAAGCCACTGCAGTTTGCTGCTCAATATCGTGAAGCGAACCCGGCATTGGGGCGCCGCGGGATCCGGCTCAGTCGCAGCAGAAGTGATCTGCTGGACGACCAGTTGGCGGCACTGGCCGAAGCGGGGGCCGAACTTTCCGTCGAACTAAACGTAATGGCACCCATGGTCGCCACCGTTGAGGAAGCACTGTGGTTTTTCGAACGCGCCAAGAAACACGCGCTGCCGTCCGTGGGGGTAATGATTGAGGTCCCCGGGGCCGCATTACGCGCCGAGGCGATCAGTCGCGTTGTCGACTTCATCAGCATTGGAACCAACGACCTCAGCCAATACACAATGGCCGCCGACCGTCTGGATGGGAGCATGGCCGACCTTCTCAGCCCGTGGCAGCCCGCACTCCTCGAGCTCATCAACCTGGCCTGCCAGGGTGCTGTGGCCACCGGAACTCCCATTTCTGTTTGTGGAGAAGCCGCGGCGGACCCCGCCCTCGCCCTCGTCCTCGCCGGAATGGGAGTGCGCAGCCTGTCGATGGCTCCCGGTCGCATCGGTGCCGTCCGGGCAGCCCTGTCACGACACACACTGGAGCAGTGCCAAGAATTAGCTGCCGTGGCTCTAGATGCCGCCGGACCTGCCGAGGCCCGCTCGCGGGTAATCGCCGCTGCGGACCGGATGCTGGCGGCCCTGCTGTGAAGCATACGGGACCTCGGCCGGGTGACCGCAGAGTGGAATCATTTGCGTTAGACGTCACCTAGTGATTACATTTCAAAGTATGTTCCCGATTTTTCCTCGACTGCTCCTTAGCGGCCGCGGTGACGCCTAGCATCCGATCGGATGGCGCTCCGCGGTGTTTACCGTTCCGGTCATCCGCACAGTTTGAAGGATGAATGAACAATGAAGACCTCAGGAAAAATTACGGGACAGGAATCGTCTCGGATGCCTTTTGGCAAGTACCGACCGTTCTTGCAGACCAACCCGATTGATTTGCCGGACCGGCAGTGGCCTTCCCGCCAGATTTTGGCGGCACCCCGGTGGATGAACACCGATTTGCGCGACGGTAACCAGGCCCTCGCCGAACCGATGGACCCCAGCCGTAAGCTCCTGATGTTTGAGCAACTGCTGCAAATCGGGTTCAAAGAAATCGAAATTGGTTTCCCCGCCGCTTCCGAAGCGGATTGGGACTTTGTGCGGAAACTTGTTGAGGACGACCTGGTTCCCTCAGATGTCACCGTTTCGGTCCTCACCCAGTCACGACCCGAAATCATCGAACGCACCATTGAAGCACTAGTGGGTTTGCCGCGCGCCACCGTTCACCTCTACAACGCCACAGCCCCGCTGTTTCGGGAAATAGTGTTCCGCAACGATTGGCAGGCCACTGTTGAACTGGCCGAAATGGGCACCCGCGAAGTCATCATGCAGGCCGAGAAACGACTCGGCGACGACACTGTTTTCGGGTTCGAATACTCACCCGAAGTGTTCGTCGATACCGAAATCGACAAGGCCTTGGAGATCACCGAAAAAGTGATGGACATTTGGCAACCGGGAGCTGATCGGGAAATCATTCTGAACCTTCCCGCCACAGTGGAACGAGCCACGCCCAACGTCTACGCTGACCAAATCGAATATATGTCGCGGCATTTGACGCGGCGGGAACACATCGCCCTTTCCGTTCACCCCCACAATGATCGCGGCACCGGTGTGGCCGCAGCTGAACTGGCACTTCTGGCGGGTGCGGACCGCGTGGAAGGCTGCCTCTTCGGCCAGGGAGAGCGAACCGGCAACGTCGACCTGGTGACGGTCGCGCTGAACCTTTACACCCAGGGGGTCGACCCCCAGTTGGACCTGTCTGACCTGGACGAAGTGCGCCGAATCTCTGAATACTGCACCGGGATGCGCGTGCCACCGCGCACTCCCTATGCGGGCGACCTGGTTTACACGTCGTTCTCCGGTTCCCACCAGGACGCCATCAAGAAGGGTTTCGCGGTGCGCGACGCCCAACTAGCCGAGGGCGCCGAAGAGAATGAACTGCACTGGCAGATCCCGTACCTGCCTATCGATCCGCACGACGTGGGGCGCAGCTACGAAGCCGTTGTGCGAGCCAACTCGCAGTCCGGCAAGGGCGGCATCGCATACATTATGCAGAACGCGCATTCTTTGGATCTTCCGCGGCGCTTCCAAGTCGAGTTCTCTCGTTTGGTACAGCGCTACATGGACCGGGTCGGCGGGGAAATCGACGCCGAGACGCTTTGGACCATTTTTGCCGACGCCTACCTGCCAGCGGGGGCGCATGAAGGTTTGGAACCATGGGGGCGTTTCGTCCTCGGTAAAACTTCGGTCACCGCTGAAAGTTCTCGCACCCACCTGACGGCTGAAATATTTGATCGGGGACAGGCAATCCAAATCGACGCAGTCGGGAACGGGCCAATCGACGCCCTCACCAAAGCGTTGGGTGAACTGGGCTTGGAAATTACGGTCCGCGACTACGCGGAACACGCCCTGAGCCACGGACAAGAAGCGAATGCGGCCTCATATGTTGAAGCTGAGATCGACGGTCAGGTGGTGTGGGGAGTGGGAATCGACCCATCCATCGGTCGCGCCAGCTACAAGGCGGTCATTTCTGCTCTCAACCGTGCTTTGCAGTGAGCGTAACTGGCGAACCCCGGCCACAGTAGTGGTTACCAGTCGGAGGTAAGTGCAACAATGGGGGGCATGCTACGTAGTTACCGGGACCAGGCCATTGTTTTGCGGTCCTACAAACTGGGGGAAGCGGACCGCATTGTGGTGCTGCTCGGGAAAGAGAGCGGCCTGATCAGGGCCGTCGCCAAAGGGATTAGGCGAACTTCCTCCCGTTTCGGAGGGCGTCTGGACGCTTTCAACGCTGTTGACATTCAGCTCCACCGGGGGAGGAACCTCGACACCATCATGCAGGTGGAGATGCTGGGGGGATACGCGGCGCCGCTAGGAGCCAACTACGAGGCTTTTACCGCGGCCAAAGTGATGGCTGAGACCACCCAAAAACTCACAGAAATGCATCCCGAGGTGGGGCGGGATTACTTTCCTCTGCTTCACGGCGCCCTCGGTGCGCTCGCTGCGCGGCGTCACCCAACCGGGATGTTGACCGCATCGTTCCTCCTGCGGGTCATGAGCGTGGCCGGGTGGCCGCCCACTCTGGACGGGTGTGCCTCCTGCGGGGAACCGGCGACGGATCGTTTCGGTTGGGACCAAGGCGGAACTGTTTGCGAAGACTGCGGTTCGCTTGGTTCGTTCCACCTGAGTGTCCAGGGACGCGACCAGCTCGAGGCGCTCCTCGCCGGAAATTGGGATCAGTGCCATGATCTACCTGCCGGTACGGTCGACGAGGCCGTCAGAGTTGCCATCGGCTGGACCCAGTTCCACCTGGAGCAGCGCCTTCGGTCCTCTCTGTTCCTCAACGTCAGTTAGGTTCCCATGACGACACCCGATTCTTCACGTCTCATCGCGGCACCCGGACGGGGGCCGAACACAGTTCCGGCAGCGGCGAAACAGGCGCCACCCACACATATCGCCGTCATTATGGACGGGAACGGACGCTGGGCGAATGCTCGCGGCCTGGCGAGGACCGAGGGGCACCGCGCCGGGGAACTAGCACTGATGGACACCGTTGCCGGAGCCGTCGAAGCCGGGGTGAAGTACGTGTCGATGTACGCTTTTTCGACAGAGAACTGGAACCGGTCGCCAGCGGAAGTTAGCTTCCTCATGGGTTACTCGCGTCGAATGATTCGGCGCCGTGCCCAAGAGTTGAACGAGTGGGGCGTGCGGATCCGATGGGTGGGGCGCGAACCGAAACTGTGGAAATCAGTGATCCGTGAATTGCGCGCTGCCGAGGAGCTGACTGCCGATAATGAGGGCACGCAACTGCTGCTGTGCGTGAACTATGGGGGCAGAGCAGAGATTGCCGATGCCGCCCGAAAAATTGCCGAGGACGTCGCCGCCGGGAGGCTCTCGCCGAAGAGGATCACTGAGAAGACTTTAGCGAAGCGGCTTTACCTTCCGGACGTGCCGGATGTGGATCTGCTGATTCGGACATCGGGTGAGCAGCGCATCAGCAACTTCCTGCTGTGGCAAGTGGCCTATGCGGAATTGGATTTCGTGGACGTTCTCTGGCCCGAGTTCACCCGTGAGGAACTGTGGGAAAGGTTAGTCGCTTACGGGAGGCGTCACCGCAGATTCGGTGGTGCCGTCGACCTGATCGAGGGAGAGGAACCGACCTGACTGACGGGACTTCCACCGGGTGAAACCCCAGATCAGAGCAATTATTGTCACAAGGGCTGCCCATGACCAGGGGTTGCCGGCCATGGCCGTGACAGCCGCAGTCCACACAGCCAGCATACCGAAGCCGTAGAGGAACGCCCAGACGAGGGCGCCCGGAAGCATTGCCAGGGTAAAACGTCGCCACTTCATGTTGACCATGCCGGCGCCCGCCAAAATCGCGGTTTGTAATCCGACGGTGAGGAACCCCAGAGGAATCAGGATAATCCCCCACTGGTCCAGGAGGCGCGCTCCGCGGCGGGGGACAGGTCCGCTAAACCAACGGGCGATTGCCGCTGCCGGCCCAGTAGTTTTCTTAGTGCCGATCGCACCCGCGTGGACGGCGCGTCCCAACCAGTAGGTCCCTTGGGCGCGGAAGAAAACGACAACGAAGAGGAAGCCGATCAGGATCGGTCCAGATTGGGCCCAGCTGGGTACTGGCATTTGAATTAGCCTTTCCGGTCGAGACGATTTCGGTCTTCAACCCGCAGTTCAATTCTAGACGGTACCGGGGGTCTTAACTTTTGAGTTGCGTCTCTACCTGGCAGTTTGGACACGTTCCGTAGATTTCGATCGCGTGGGTGACGCCGGTGAAACTGTGCTCACGAGCCACTTCTCCCACCCAGTCTTCAACGGCCGTGGGTGCGATCTCTTGGACGTAACCGCAACTTCGACACACCAGGTGATGGTGGTGGGCCTGGTCGACGCAGCGCCGGTAGAGGATCTCTCCGCCCTCGGACCGCAAAGTGTCGATACGGGAAGATTCAGCCAGCGCCTGCAAGTTCCGGTAGACGGTGGCTAAACCAACCCGTTGCCCCGCTTTCTGCAGATCCTCATGCACCTGCTGGGCGGAACGAAACCCGTCATGGCGATGCAGTTCTTCAAAAACTGCGGTGCGCTGCTTCGTCATCCGTTGCAATGCTTTTTCCTTCCTTCGATGGGGGCAGAGCCGGGGCAGAGTCGGTTAGGTTTGCGCCGCTTCAGCTCGTGCCTGTTAGCGCCGTTGGAGACGCAGCCGGTTACGTTGATGGTGGAACGTGAAAGCGGCCCCGTAAAGCGTTATGGCGAGGACGACAATCATGGCACCCGGTGACAGGTCAAGCACTGAGGTGATGAGGAGGCCGCCCACGGTCAAAACCATTCCGACCAGCATGGCGCTGATCATGGTTTGACGGAAGGAGCGGCTGAAAAGCTGGGTGATCGCGACGGGCACCACCATGAGGGCTGAAACGAGGAGTGCCCCCACGACGCGCATGGAGATGGCCACGGTGAGCGCTGAAAGCACCGCCAAGAGCATCGACATAGCAGTGACGGGAAGGCCGATGGAGGACGCGAAATCTTCGTCGTTACAGACCGCAAAAAGAGCCGGTAATAACCCCACTCCCACTATTACGATCACGGCACCGAGTCCGCCGATGAGGGTGATGTCAACCCATGACACCGTTGCAATTGAGCCGAAAAGGTACGAGTTTAGCTGCGTTGAAGTTCCACCAGCCAAGCCCATGATGAGGACGCCGCCCGCGATTCCTCCGTAGAAAAGCATGGCGAGAGCCACGTCGGCAGAGGCGGAGCCGGAGCGCCGCACCAGCTCGATCGCCACGGAGCCAATGATGGCGGTGATGACCGCCCCGGGGATGGCCAGTTGGTCGAGGGGAACCAGCCCGAAAGTTGATCCGATCAGCCAGCCGAGGGCCACTCCGGTGAGGGCGACGTGTCCGATACCGTCACCGAGCATCGCCAGACGACGGTGAACCAGGTAGGTCCCCACGATGGGGGCGGACAGTCCCACGAGGACGGCGGCGATCAGGGACCGCAGCATGAGTGGAGAAGTCAAGAAGTCGAGGTATGTCACGGTGTTCGCACCTGGCCTTCGGTTTCCAGGTGGACACGCACCACGGGGGAGCGGTCCGGCGGCGGCAGGTGGCGGGCGACTCCGTGGTCATGCGCCGTTACGTCATGAGGGTGCGGACTGTGAGTGCAGGGGCCGTCGTGGACGAGATGCCCCGAGCTGATCAGCAGTTCCCGATCAATGAGGGGCGCCAGCTCACCGAGTTCATGCAGCACAATCATCGCTGTTTTGCCCGCAGCTTTATGCTCACTGAGCACTTCGGCGAGAATCTGCCGATTGTGGGTATCAAGGCCGGTTAGAGGTTCGTCGAGCAGCAACAAATCGGGGTCACGGACGAGGGCGCGTGCGATCAGGACGCGCTGCTGTTGCCCGCCCGAGAGCACCCGGAAAGCTTCGGCCTCGCGGTGGAGAATCCCCACGCGGTTCAGGGCACGGTCGACCTTTTCCCTGGTGCCGCGTGAATACCACCAGCGTCGCGGCCCCAGTGTCCCTGAGGCCACAATTTCGCGAACTGTCGCGCTAATTCCCCCGCCGATCGTGTTTCTTTGGGGTACGTACCCAACCCGGGCCCATGGGATATCGCGCCTCGGCGTGCGCTGGATGTCGTTTCCGTAGAGACTGACCCGGCCCGACCAGATTGGAGCCAGACCCAAAATAGCTTTCATCAACGTGGACTTGCCCGAACCGTTACTGCCGGTGATCGCCACACAGGTGCCATTGGCAATCTCCGCGCTGATTCCGTGGAGCACCACGTTACTGTCGTACCCCACTTCAAGGTCGTGGAAGGTCACAGGCAGGGCGCTGCCGTCGATGGCGGCGCGTTCCTCAGCGGAGATTTTGGTTGAAGGCATGGCGCCATTCTCCCCACTATTGAGAACCAATGTCAATAATAGTGTGGCTGGGTTTCGTCCCGCTAGTACTTGTTGTTCCCGCTGAGTGAGGCTTGTTCGTTGAGCTCAATGAGGATTCTTTCGGCAGTGACCGGCTCGAATGACCCCAGTGCGGCGAGGACGCCCGGTCGCAATCCGTCCCTGCGGTCAGTACCCATGGGCAGGTTAATAACTTTGCCGCCGGCAACTTTCACCATGTGAATTCCAGCGGCGACGTCCCACGGGCCCAGTTTGGTGGCCAGGAGGCCACCGTTCCAACCGGCGGCGGTCATGGCCAGGTCGAGCGCCGCGGCCCCGGGTCGCCGCACGGTCATGTGGGCATTGCACAGTTCACTGAAGAGTCGAACTGCCTGTTCGGGTTCTTCATTCAGAGCGGTTGTCCCCGGGTAGTAGCTCACCAGGAGCGCCTCGGACTCCTTGGTGGCGCCAGTGGCTGCCAGTTCAGTACGGTTTCCCTCGCGGTCAATGTGCCAGGCCGAGGTCGCGTCAGCTGCGAAAAGTTCGTGAGTGTGGGGAATGGTGATGGCACCTGCAACCACGTCTCCATCGAGTTCGGCTGCCACTGAAGTGCCGAAATATGTTGACCCGGCAGCGAAGTTGGCGGTCCCGTCGATCGGGTCGACGATCCAGCGGACGCGGGTTCCCAATTCGCTGGCGCGTGGAGGGGTGGCAGCGCCCTCGTCCGCCCCCACAATGTTCCCCGGGGTTCCCGGCAGTGGTTGTTCGCCCATTTCTTCACCCAGAATCAGTGAACCGGGGATGGCCTGTGCCAAATGGTTCTGCAGATCCAACTCGACGGCACGGTCGTGGACGGTCACCGGGTCGTGCATCGTGCTCTTGGTGTCATAGGGAGGGATGGTGCGGGCAACCTCGCGCAGGTAGGGAGCGACGCTGAGCGCGGCGGCAGAACAGATTTCGGCCAGCTGGGTGGCGAGGTCTTCGAGGGATCCAGGAACAGTATTCATACCTCTATTCTGGTACATGCCGCGCACAAGGGCGACGTGATTACGCGTCGAGCGTGAGGAACCACACGTCTACCGCTGACAAATAGTCAACAAAAGCTTTGGTGATATCTGCGGAAGCATGGCAAGATATGGAGCTGTACCCGGAAGTGTCGTTCCCCTCTCAAACGGCTTTCCGTGTCCCGGGAAAAGCCTCTCCTCGTGACCCACCTTGGGGAAGCCGATTACCACCAAAATAAGCTAGGAGTACCACACCAGTGGCAGTACGTATTCGTTTGAAGCGCATGGGGAAAATCCATGCTCCCTTCTACCGTGTAATCGTTGTTGACTTACGCAAGAAGCGTGACGGTCGTGTCATCGAAGAGATCGGCACCTACGACCCAACACCAAACCCCTCACTGATTCAGATTGAATCTGATCGTGCACAGTACTGGTTGGGGGTTGGCGCACAGCCTTCAACCACAGTGCGTCGTCTGCTAGTTCTCACTGGCGATATTGCGCGTTTCAACGGTAAGGAAGATGCGGTTAGCCGCGTCGAGGTAGCTCAGATTGACCGTGAAGGCATCGTTGAAGAAGCCGTGAAGGCCGCCGAAGCCGCCGCGGAGAAAACCAAGGCTGCCGCTGCCGAAGCTAAGGCCAAGGCCGATGCTGAAGCTGCTGCCGCTAAGGCCGCCGAAGAGGCAGCTGCCGCTAAGGAAGCTGAAGGCGAAGCCGAATCCGAGGCGACCGAAACCGCTGAGGAACAGTGACCATGCTGGCCGATGCGTTAGAACACCTGGTTAGCGGAATCGTTGATAACCCGGACGATGTTCGGGTTTCATCCCGCAATCAGCGTCGTGGGCAGCTGCTCGAAGTACGCGTGAATTCCGAAGATCTGGGTCGTGTAATTGGCCGCAATGGTCGCACTGCCCGAGCCCTCCGGAAGGTTATGTCCGCACTGAAAGGCAACGGCTTCGTCCGCGTCGACGTCAAGGGCGCCGACGAACGCTAAACGCATAATCGTTATCGAAAATGGTGGGTTCACTTGCGGAACCCACCATTTTTGTCTCTTCCGCAGCGTGGCACGGGCATCCTGCGAACGTGTTCCGACCACCTACCGGTAGTGTTGACCGCATACGCATCCGAGCGGGTATTAACTCCCGGGACGACATCGATCAGTTAGGACAACGAAGTGAATAACGAAAATTTGAACCCCCAGATGCTGGTGGCTGGTCGTGTGGGTGCGCCTCGGGGTCTTCGCGGGGAAGTGGCTCTTGAGTTACGTACCGACGACCCCCAGTCTCGTTTCGCGCGCGGGGCCGAACTCTCCACAGACTCAACTAATTTCCCCTCACTGACGGTTCAGCGGCTCAATCTGCACGGGCGGCGCGCCACGGTGCAGTTCGCTGAGGTGCAAACTCGCGAAGCGGCCGAAGAGCTGCGCGGCACTGAACTTCTCGTGCCAGAACAACTCGATGAGGCCGCCTGGTACCAGCACCAACTGGTCGGACTGAAAGTGGTCACCCCCGAGGGCGAACCGAGGGGAACTGTCGTTGACCTGAAATTTGGAGCTGCCCACGAACAGCTAGTAGTTGATTTTGACGGACGCGAGATCCGTGTTCCTTTTGTGACCGCCATCGTGCCGACCGTCGATATTGCCGGGGGACAAATAATTGTCGACGCACCAGAGGGACTGTTCGAAGACGAACAGATCGGCTGAATAATGCGTTTCGACCTGATCAGTATTTTTCCGGAGTACTTCGAGGCGCTCGACCTCTCCCTTTTGGGACGCGCACAAAACGCGGGACACCTCGAGCTGGCGACACATGACTTGCGTGCCTGGGCGACGGGGAAACACCGTTCCGTTGACTCACCGCCTGCCGGAGGAGGGGCCGGAATGGTTATGCGCGCCGACGTTTGGGGCCGCGCCCTCGACGATGTCCTCTCGCTTCCGTTGCCGACCGATCGACCTCGATTGCGTCGAGTCTTGGCCGTGCCGACTCCTGCCGGTTCC